>NZ_KZ679089.1 GCF_003024235.1 Arenimonas caeni
CGGCTCGCTCGCCCTCGGGCTTGCGGGAGCTGGCCGGGGCGCGGGCGTGGCAACCGATGGCGCCGCCCGTGCGGACACCGGCTCGCCAGCCGGTGCCTCCACGGCCGCGGCCGGGACAGGCGCCGCGGTCGTCGGCGGGCTCGCGCCCGCGTCGGTCGGCGAGGGCGGGGCAACGACCACCTCGGCCTCTGCCGGCGCGGCCTGCCCGCGCGACCACTCGCGCCAGCCGAACACGGCCAGCACGACCAGCAGCAAGGCCGCCAGCGCATAGGCCCAGGCGGGGGTGCCTTCGCGCCGCGCCCGCACCAGCGGGGCCTGTTCGACGAACAGGCCGGGCGCCTGCCCGCGCTGGCGCTCGGCCTCGGACTTCTTCAGGGCGTCGAGGATCAGCGACATCAGTCCAGCACCCGGCGCAGGCGCGGGCCTTCGTTCTCGCGCGCCGACAGCGCCAGCAGGGTTTCCGGGCCCACCACGCCGTCGGGCGCCAGGCCGTTGGCTTCCTGCAGGCGACGGACCGCGGCGAGGCTGGCGCCGTCGAGCACGGCCGGGCCGGCCTCGGGCGACTGCAGGCCGATGCGGTCGCGCAGGCGGTCGTGGATCCAGTCCACGGCCGGGCCGCTGTCGCCGGGGGCGGGCGCCGGCATCAGGAAGTCGGGGCCGCGCCAGAGCGCGGCGTAGTCGCCGGTCCAGGCGCGCTCGAGCGCCAGCCGGTCGGTATCGAAGCGGCCACCGCCGAGCCACAGCCGCACGCGCACCGCGTCGGCGCCCAGCAGCAGCGCCCACGCTTCGCCGTCGGCGGACTGCAGCCGCAGCAGCGCCGGGCGGCCCAGCGCCGCGAGCTTGCCGAGCGTGGCGCGGCCGCGCAGGCAGTAAAGGCCCGGCGCCAGCACCGGCGGGCAGGCCTGGGCGCGATCGATGGTGGTTTCCTGCGCACGCACCGTCCACAGGCCGAGCAGCTGGCCCCAGGCCGGCTGGGCGGAGCCGCTGCCCAGGCGGATGCGCGCACCGAGTTCCTCGCCGGGCAGGTAGGGCACCACGGGCGGTGGCGGCGCGGCTTCGGAGGTCGTCGCGGCCGGTGTTGGGGTCGGCGCGGGCGGGCTGCGGTCGCGCAGGGCCAGCGACACCGCCACCAGCGCCAGCACCGCCGCCACGCCCCAGGCCAGGTTGAACTTCGGCAGGCGCGACAGCCTGGGCGCCAGCGCCTCGCGCGCGGCGCGGTCGACCCAGCGTTCGCCCAGCTGCGCTTCGTCGTGGGCATAGCCGGCCAGCAGCGCGCGCTCGGCGATGATGTTCACCAGCCGCGGCACGCCGCCGGAATGGTGGTGGATGCGCTTGATCGCCAGCTTGGTGAAGGGGAAGCGCTTGCCGCCGGCCACCGCGAACCGGTGCCGCAGGTAGGCCTCGGTCTCGGCCGCGTCCATCGGCGTGAGGTGGAAGCGCGCGGTGACGCGCTGGGCCAGCTGGCGCAGGTCCTCGCGCGCCAGCAGTTCGCGCAGCTCCGGCTGGCCCAGCAGCAGGATCTGCAGCAGCTTCTGGGTCGGCGTCTCGAGGTTGGTGAGCAGGCGCACCTGCTCGAGCGCCTCGGCGCTGAGGTTCTGCGCCTCGTCGATGATCAGCACCACGCGCAGGCCCTGGGCGTAGGCGTCGAGCAGGTAGTGGTTGAGTGCGTCGACCAGGGCCTTGAGGCTGCCCTTGCGGCCGGCGGTGTCGATGCGCAGTTCCTCGCAGATCGTCTCGAGCAGCTCGACCGGGCTCAGCCGCGGGTTGAGCACCAGCGCCACGCGCACGTTCTCGGGCAGCTGTTCGAGCAGCAGGCGGCAGAGCGTGGTCTTGCCGGTGCCGACTTCGCCGGTGAGCTGCACGAAGCCGCCGCCGCCGCCCTGGCCGATGCCGAAAAGCAGGTGCGCGAGCGCGTCCCGGTGCCGTTCGCCCAGGTAGACGAAGCGAGGGTCCGGGGTGATCGAGAACGGCGGCTCGTCCAGGCCGTAGTGCTCGAGGTACATGCGCTTTCCCGCGGGAATGGGCGCCCAGCATGCCATGTCTCCGGCGCGGGCTGGAATCGCGGCATTCCGATCCGCCGCGCGTCGCTTTCCACGCCCGGGCCATGGCGTGTGCCTACCGGTGCGCAGGACTTACGCCGACGCGACGGCCGGCGCCGCGCGGGAGGCTGGAACGGCGCCATCCCGGCGCGGGAGGAGGACCCATGAAGACCATCGTTTCGTTCCTGGCCATGCTGCTGCTGGCCTTGGCCCTGCCGTCGCGCGCGGCGCCGGCCGCAGGCGTGGGCGGCATCGGCGAAGACCGGCTGCTCTGCAACCTGCACATCACGGCGGCCGTGCACGAGTCCACGCGCTTCACCGACGACGGCGCCACCCACCTGGTCTGGGAAGACAGCCTGGGCCGGCGCACCCGGGCCGAACTGCGGGCGGACGGCGCCGTGGTGCTGCGCCTGCCCGATGGCCGCGTGGAGCACCACCCGCCGTCCACGCGCCTGCCCAGCGAACAGCAGGTGGCCCGCGTCGAGCGGGTGCTGGCCGCGTACCGCGAGCGGGGCGTCGACCTGGTCGGGCGGCGCTTCATCGATCCGGCCGCCGCCCCGGCACCCACCCCGCCCGACTCCGGCAGCCGGTGGGACAACCGCGATGGCATCTGGGTGATCGTCGATGCCTGCGAAAAGGCGGAGCGCGCCGCCCGCGACACCTGCACCTTCGAATGCGGCCAGGAAGGCATGACCGGCTTCTACAAGCCCGGTGAATGCGGGGCCGGCTCGTCCTGCAGCTGTGGCTATGTGCTCGGCGGCCCGGTGACCCTGTGAGGCAGGCGACCCTCCCGGCGACGGGAGGGTCGCGTCGCGCGCCGGCTCAGTCGTCGAGCGTGAGCAGCGAGGCGTTGCCGCCGGCCGCGGTGGTGTTGACGGTGACCGTGCGCTCGGTGACGAAGCGCAGCAGGTAGTGCGGGCCGCCGGCCTTCGGGCCGGTGCCGCTCAGGCCTTCGCCGCCGAAGGGTTGCACGCCCACCACGGCGCCGACCTGGTTGCGGTTGACGTAGCAGTTGCCCACGCGCACGGTGCTGGCGATCTTCTCCACCGTCGCGTCGATGCGCGAGTGGATGCCCAGCGTGAGGCCATAGCCGGTGGCGTTGATGTCGGCCAGCACCTTGTCCAGCTCGCTGGCCTGGTAGCGCACCACGTGCAGCACCGGGCCGAACACTTCGCGGGTGAGCTGCGAGAGCGAGGACAGCTCGTAGGCGCGCGGCGCGAAGAAGCAGCCGTGGGCGGTCGCTTCGGGCAGCTTCACTTCCTTGATCAGCTTCGCTTCCCGGTCCATGCGCGCGGCGTGCTCGGCCAGCACCTTGCGGGCGTCTTCGTCGATCACCGGGCCGACGTCGGTGCTCAGCAGGGCTGGGTCGCCCACCGCCAGCTCGTCCATGGCGCCGGCGAGCATGGCGACCACCTTGTCGGCGATGTCGGCCTGCACGAACAGCACGCGCGCCGCGGAGCAGCGCTGGCCGGCCGAATCGAAGGCCGAGGTCATGGCGTCCTTCACCAGCTGCTCGGGCAGGGCCGAGGAGTCGGCGATGAGCGCGTTCTGGCCGCCGGTTTCGGCGATCAGGGTGGCGATGGGCGCGTTGCGCGCGGCCAGGGCGCGGTTGATCGCCCAGGCCGTTTCGGTCGAGCCGGTGAAGCACACGCCGGCCACGCGCGGGTCGCGGGTGAGCGCCGCGCCGACGGTGGCGCCGTCGCCGGGCAGCAGCTGCAGCACGTCCTTGGGCACGCCGGCTTCGTGCAGCAGCTGCGTGGCCAGGAAGGCGGTGAGCGTGGTCTGTTCGGCGGGCTTGGCCAGCACGCTGTTGCCGGCGGCGAGCGCCGCGGCCACCTGGCCGATGAAGATGGCCAGCGGGAAGTTCCAGGGGCTGATGCAGACGAACGCGCCGCGGCCGTGCAGCCACAGCTCGTTCGACTCGCCGGTGGGGCCCGGCAGCTTCTCGGGCTGGGCCAGCAGCTTGCGCGCCTGCATGGCGTAGTAGCGCAGGAAGTCCACCGCCTCGCGCACTTCGGCCACGGAGGCGGCCAGCGACTTGCCGGCCTCCTTCACGCAGATGGCGATGTACTGCGGCAGGCGCTGTTCGAGCAGGTCGGCGGCGTGTTCGAGGATGAGCGCGCGGCTGGCGGCCGGGGTGCGGTCCCAGCCGGGCTGGGCGGCGATGGCGTTGGCCAGGGCCTTCTCGACGGTGGCCGTGTCGGCCGCCAGGTATTCGCCCACGCGCTCGCGGCGGTCGGCCGGGTTGGTCACCGGCACCGTCGCGCCCGAGGCCGCGGCGCCCGGCACCAGCGGCATGGCCGAGACCGGCTTGAGCGCGGCGTTGATCTCGCGCGCGAGGGTGGCGAGGGTTTCGTCGTTGGCGAGGTTGGCGCCCATGGAATTGTTCCTGTCTTCGCCTGCGGCCCGGTACAGGTCGCGCGGCAGGGGGATGCGGGTGTGCGGCTTGCTGGCGTAACCGGCCACGGTGGCCACCGGGTCGGCCACCAGTTCGGCGGCCGGCAGCGATTCGTCGGTGATGCGGTTGACGAAGCTGGAGTTGGCGCCGTTCTCGAGCAGGCGGCGCACCAGGTAGGGCAGCAGGTCCTCGTGCGAACCCACCGGCGCGTAGACGCGGCAGGGCACGCCCAGCCGGTCGGCCGGGATCACTTCGGCGTAGAGGTCGTCGCCCATGCCGTGCAGCTTCTGGTACTCGAAGCGGGCGCCGCCGGCGTAGTGGTGGATGGCCGCGATGGTGTGCGCGTTGTGGGTGGCGAACATCGGGTAGATGGCGTCGGACGCCGCCAGCATTCGCCGCGCGCAGGCCAGGTAGCTCACGTCGGTGTTGGCCTTGCGGGTGAACACCGGGTAGCCCAGGTAACCCTCGGCCTGGGCCTTCTTGACCTCGCTGTCCCAGTAGGCGCCCTTGACCAGACGCATCGGGATGCGGCGGCCGCCGCGGCGGGCCAGGTCGGCGATGAAGTCGATCACGGCCGGTGCGCGCTTCTGGTAGGCCTGCACCGCCAGGCCGTAACCCTCCCAGCCGTCGAGCGATGGATCGGCGTAGGCGCCGGCGATCACGTCCAGGCTCAGTTCCAGGCGCTCGGACTCTTCGGCGTCGATGGTGAAGCCGATGCCCTGGTCGCGCGCCAGCTGCGCCAGCTCAAGCACGCGCGGGGTCAGTTCGGCCTGCACGCGGGCGCGCTTGGCCAGCTCGTAGCGCGGGTGCAGGGCCGAGAGCTTGACCGAGATCGAGGGCGCCGCGAGCACGTCGGGGTAGGGGCCGCCGGCGCCGATCGCGGCGATGGCGTCGCGGTAGGCGCGGAAATAGCGGTCGGCGTCGGCCTGGGTGAAGGCGGCCTCGCCGAGCATGTCGAACGAATACAGGTACTTGGCCTGCTCGCCCTTGCGGCTGCGCTCGAGCGCCTCGGCGATGGTGCGGCCCATGACGAACTGGTGGCCCATGATGCGCATGGCCTGGCGCACGGCCAGGCGGATGGCCGGTTCGCCGGCGCGGCCGACCAGGCGGCGGAAGGCGCCGATGGCGTTGCGGCGGGTTTCCTCGGCCAGGTTGACCATGCGGCCGGTCAGCATCAGGCCCCAGGTGGAGGCGTTGACCAGCACCGAGCTCGACTGGCCCATGTGGCGGTCCCAGTCGGCGTCGCCGAGCTTGTCGCGGATGAGCTTGTCGGCGGTGGCGCGGTCGGGGATGCGCAGCAGGGCCTCGGCCACACACATCAGCAGCACGCCTTCCTCGCTGGACAGGTCGTACTGGCGCATGAAGGCCTCGACCATGCCCGGGTCGGCGGCCCGGATGCGGGTGCGGCCCACCAGGGCCTCGGCCGTGGCCTGCACCCGGGCCTGTTCGTCGGCCGGCAGGCGGGCCTGGTCGAGCAGCCCGGCCAGGTGTTCGGCTTCGTCGCGGTGGTAGGCCGCGGTGATCCGGGCGCGCAGTTCGGACGGCTCGCCGGGGAGTTCAGGGCTCAGGATCGGGGTCACGGGGGTCCAGGCTGGCGGGCGCGGGGCGCGCGAGAACGCGAATTCTAAGGCCCCCGAGAGGGGGGGGGAAGCCGTGGCCCCCGGGGGGCGGGCAGGCATCGCCCGGGTTTCGGCTTGCCCCCCTGTCGCGGGGGTAGCTAAAATCCCTCGGTTCTAGCTGGTCGCGGAGAATCCGCGTGATCGAGCTCGAAGTTACGGTGCCGTCCGGCCCCGGGGCCCGTCTGGTGCTCCGGCCGCGGCGCGCCATGACGGCGGGCCAGTTCACCGGGTTGTTCGTGGCCCTGTCGCTGGCCGCCTTCACGGTGGCCTGTTTCGCCTGGTGGAGCCAGGGCAACGTCCTTGCCCCGGTCTTCGCCTTGCTGGACGCGGCCTTCATCGCGGCGGTGCTGCGATGGGTGTGGCGCCAGGGCGAACGCTTCGAGGTGATCGCGGTCGATCCGCGCCATCTGGAAGTGCGGCGCTCGGCCCAGTCAGGGCCGGCCTTCGAGGCGCATCCGTACTGGGTGCGGGTTTCGGTGGCCGGCGCAGAAGGCCGGGAGCGGGTACTGTTGGGCTCGCAGGGCCGGCAGGTCGAGGTTGGCTCCTTCCTGCCACCGGGGGAGCGCCTGGAACTCGCGGCAAGGTTGAAAGAATTGCTGGCATCGGCCTCGGGCCGGTGCCGGGACCAAGACCACACGTTGGGGTAAGTTCGGATGAATGCGAAGAAAGCAAGCGCCATCGCCGCCAAGGCCGCCACCGGCCTGCTGGCCGCCATGGCCAGTGTCTCGGCCTGGGCCGACAGCGAGCCGGTCCGCTGGCAGCTGAACATGCCCGAGGGCGTCACCCGCACCGCGGAGAACGCCTACAGCATGCACATGCTGATGCTGTGGATCTGCGTGGTCATCGGCGTCGCCGTGTTCGGCGCGATGGCCGTGGCCATGTTCAAGTTCCGCAAGTCGAAGGGCGCCAAGCCCGACGTGTCGTTCACCCACAGCACCAAGCTGGAGATCATCTGGACCGTCATCCCGGTCATCATCCTGGTGGTGATGGCGGTGCCGGCCACCAGCATGGTGATCGAGCAGTACGACACCCGCGGCCACGAGATGACCGTGAAGGTCACCGGCTACCAGTGGATGTGGCGCTACGAGATCGTCGGCGAGGACGTGAACTTCATCTCCCGCCTCGACCGCGAGTCCGACCGCATCCGCCAGAGCGGCGAGCGTCCGGACCCGGCCCTCGTCCCGCACTACCTGCGCGACGTCGACAACCCGCTGGTGCTGCCTACCGACACCAAGATCCGCCTGGTGATGACCGCCGACGACGTCATCCACTCCTGGTGGGTGCCGGCGCTGGGCTGGAAGCAGGACGCCATCCCCGGAATCATCAACGAAGCCTGGACCGAGATCAGCGAGCCGGGCACCTACCGCGGCGTCTGCGCCGAGCTGTGCGGCAAGGACCACGGCTTCATGCCGATCGTCGTCAAGGCCGTGCCGCGCGCGGAATACGAGGCCTGGCTGACCGCGCACAAGGCCGGTGACCTGGCCGAAGCCGCCCGCATCGCCGCCACCGCCCCGGCCCAGGCCGGCGGCGAAGGCTGAGCAGAACACTGAGAGAGGCACGAGAAATGGCACACGTTGACGCCCACGCCGACCACCACGGCGAGCACAAGCAAAGCTTCTTCCAGCGCTGGTTCTACTCGACCAACCACAAGGACATCGGCACCCTCTACCTGGTGTTCTCGCTGGTGATGTTCTTCATCGGCGGTTCGATGGCGCTGGTCATCCGCGCCGAGCTGTTCCAGCCCGGCCTGCAGCTGGTCGAGCCCGAGTTCTTCAACCAGATGACCACCATGCACGCGCTGGTGATGATCTTCGGCGCGGTCATGCCGGCCTTCGTGGGCCTGGCCAACTGGATGATCCCGCTGCAGATCGGCGCCCCGGACATGGCGCTGCCGCGCATGAACAACTGGTCCTTCTGGATCATGCCGTTCGCCTTCACCCTGCTGCTGATGCCGATCATCCTGCAGCTGCTGTTCGGCATCGGTGGCGGCGGCCCGGCCGGCGGCTGGACCCTGTACCCGCCGCTGTCGCTGCAGGGCGGCAACTCCACCGCGTTCACCATCTTCGCCATCCACCTGATGGGCATCAGCTCGATCATGGGCGCGATCAACATCATCGCCACCGTGCTCAACATGCGCGCCCCGGGCGTCGACCTGCTGAAGATGCCGGTGTTCGCCTGGACCTGGCTGATCACCGCCTTCCTGCTGATCGCCGTGATGCCGGTGCTGGCGGGCGCGGTCACGATGCTGCTGACCGACAAGTTCTTCGACACCAGCTTCTTCAACGCCGCCGGTGGCGGTGACCCGGTGATGTACCAGCACATCTTCTGGTTCTTCGGTCACCCCGAGGTCTACATCATGATCCTGCCGGCCTTCGGCATCGTGTCGGAGATCATCCCGACCTTCAGCCGCAAGCCGCTGTTCGGCTACCAGGCCATGGTGTACGCCACCGCCGCGATCGCCTTCCTGTCGTTCATCGTCTGGGCCCACCACATGTTCACCGTGGGCATGCCGCTGGGCGGCGAGCTGTACTTCATGTACGCGACGATGCTGATCTCGATCCCGACCGGCGTGAAGGTCTTCAACTGGGTCACCACCATGTGGCGTGGTTCGATCAGCTTCGAGACCCCGATGCTGTTCGCGCTGGGCTTCGTGGTGATGTTCACCATCGGCGGCTTCTCGGGCCTGATGCTCGCGATCGTGCCGGCCGACTACCAGTACCACGACACCTACTTCGTGGTGGCGCACTTCCACTACGTGCTCGTCACCGGCGCCGTCTACGGCATCATGGCCGGCGTGTACTACTGGCTGCCGAAGTGGACCGGCCACATGTACAACGAGACCCTGGGCAAGTGGCACTTCTGGCTGTCCACGATCTTCGTGAACCTGCTGTTCTTCCCGCAGCACTTCCTGGGCCTGGCGGGCATGCAGCGCCGCGTGCCGGACTACAACATGGCCTTCGCCGACTTCAACATGTGGTCGACCATCGGCGGCTTCGGCTTCGGCATCAGCCAGCTGCTGTTCGCCTACATCGTCTGGAAGACCGCCCGTGGCGGCGTCAAGGCCGAGGCTCGCGCCTGGGAAGGCGCCAAGGGCCTGGAGTGGACCGTGCCTTCGCCGGCGCCGCACCACACCTTCACCCTGCCGCCGGTCATCAAGGACGGCGACCTCGCCCACGGCGACGTGACCCACTGACGCGAGGCTGCGGCGCCCCTGTCCGGGGCGCCGCGACACCGACATGACCCAGCAGCCCACCGCCAGCAAGACCGACGAAACCCGCCGCCGCGGCGTCCGCCGCACGGCCTGGGCGATCGCGATCGTGGCGGTGGGCATCTACGTCGCCTTCATGCTCTCTGCGGTGCTGCCATGAAGCCTTCCTCGAACGCCACGCTCAAGACCGCCGTGCTGGTGTCAGTCGGCGCCTTCCTGTTCACCTTCGGCATGGTGCCGCTGTACTACATCGCCTGCGAGAAGGTGTTCGGCATCAAGCTCGAGCAGGGGCCGGCGGGCGAAGCCCGCGTGGCCGGCCTGGCGGTGGACGAAGACCGCATGGTCACCATTGAGTTCGACGCCACCGTGAACTCGAAGCTGCCCTGGGAGTTCAAGCCGACGCAGCTGAGCATGCAGGTGCGCCCGGGCCAGGTCTACGAGATGAACTACATCGCGCGCAACGTCGGCGACCACGCCATCGTCGGCAACGCCGCGCCTTCGGTGGCGCCGTCCACGGCCTCCACCTTCTTCAACAAGACCGAGTGCTTCTGCTTCACCGAGCAGATGCTGGGCGCGGGCGAGGAACGCCTGATGCCGGTGCGTTTCATCGTCGATCCGGCGCTGCCGGACAACGTGCGGACGCTCACGCTTTCCTACACCTTCTACAACAACGACGTGGCCACGGCCCGCCTCGCCGGCAGCGCCCATTCGGGCGCCTCCGCGCACGCGGCACCGTGACACCCGACCCACCAGGAATACCGGGGAACACCATGGCAAGCACCCACGACGATCCGAACGTCTACTACGTCCCGCACCACAGCCCCTGGCCGTTCATCGGTTCGGTCACGCTGTTCACGACGATGGTGGGCGTGGCCAACTGGTTCAACGGCCATGCCTGGGGCCAGCCGGTGTTCTTCATCGGCCTGCTGGCGACGCTGGCGGTGCTGTTCGGCTGGTTCGGCAACGTCATCGCCGAGTCGGTGTCGGGCAAGTACAACGACAAGGTGGACGCCTCGTTCCGCATGGGAATGATGTGGTTCATCTTCTCCGAGGTGATGTTCTTCGCCGCCTTCTTCTGCGCCCTGTTCTACGTGCGCCAGTTCGCGTTGCCGTGGCTGTCGGGCGAGGGCGACGGCGCCCTGACCAACCAGTTCATCTGGCAGGGCTTCAGCGCCGGCTGGCCGAGCAACGGCCCGGGCGAAATCGGCGGTGCCTTCCAGACCATCCCGGCCTGGGGCCTGCCGCTGGTCAACACCCTGCTGCTGCTCACCTCGGGCGTCACCCTCACCATCGCCCACCACGCCATCAAGGCCAACCAGCGCGGCAAGCTGGTGTTCTGGCTGGGCGCGACGATCGTCCTGGGCATCATCTTCATGTTCGTGCAGGGCTACGAGTACTACCACGCCTACGCCGAGCTGGGCCTCACCCTGGGTTCGGGCATCTACGGCTCGACCTTCTTCATGCTCACTGGCTTCCACGGCATGCACGTGTTCCTGGGCACGGTGATGCTGACCGTCATCTGGCTGCGCTGCCTGAAGGGCCACTTCAGCCCCGACCACCACTTCGGCTTCGAGGCGGTGGCGTGGTACTGGCACTTCGTCGACGTGGTCTGGCTGGGCCTGTTCGTCTTCGTCTACGTGCTGTGACCGGCCAGGTCCGAACGTAGTTGGGCCTCCAGGCCCGACCGCTTTCGGGCCTGGTGGCCCTCCAGCAAAAGCATCGGGCCGGCGTTGAGCCGGCCCGATGTTTTCAGGGGGCCGAGTTGCGGCCGATGCCGTGCGGTTCGATCAGGCCGGTCAGGATGCCGATGATCACCAGCACGAACAGGGCCACCGACAGCCCGATGCGCCAGGTCAGCGACTTCACCGTGCGCTTGGTGCGTCCCTTGTCCACCATCATGTAGTAGAGGCCGGCACCGAGGTTCCAGAGGATGAAGAGGAAGAATCCGATGACGACCAGGGTTTTCAGCTCGCTGCTCATGGACGGTGCCGCTTGTGGGGTGAAGTCGCCATTATCCGCCCCCCGGGGCCGCGCGTGTTGAAAAACCGCGTGCTGCTGGCGATGTTCGGCCTGTGCCTGGTGCTGGGCTTCTCCGCGCTGGGCCGCTGGCAGCTGGGCCGCGCGCTGGAGAAGGAAGCGCTGCTGGCCGACACCGCCGGCGTGCTGGCCGGTCCGGCGGAGCCGCTCGGCGCGGCGATGGCCACGCCGGGTGGCATCCGCAAGGTGGCCGGCGCGGGACGCTTCCTCGACACGCCCTCGCTGTGGCTCGACAACCAGCGCCGTGGCCAGCGCGTTGGCGTGCGCCAGTACTGCGCCTTCCAGCCCGCCGGCGCGGATGCCCCGCTGCTGGTGGACCTGGGCTGGCTGCCGCTGCCGGCCGACCGCACCCTGCCGGCCAGCGACTGCCCGCGCGGCGAGGCGACACTGGCCGGCCTGCTGGCGCCGCCGCCGGCGGTGGGCCTGAAGCTCGGCGGCGGCCTGGAATCGCGCGACGGCGGCCGGAACTGGCTGGCCCTGCACCTCGAGCCCATGCGCGTGGCCGAGGCCTGGCAACTGCCGGCACTGGCGCCGCGGGTGCTCAGGCTCGATCCTGCCCTGCCGCTGGGCCATGAACGCGACCTTGAGTTGCTTTCCAATACGCTGCCTCCGGAAAAGCACCGCGGTTACGCCCTGCAGTGGTTCGGCCTGGCCGCCGCCGCCCTGGTGACCCTCCTCCTGCTCTGGTTCCGCAAGAAATCATGACCACCAACCAACAATCCCGATCGCGCCTGCAGCTGCTGCTCGTGGCCGCGCTCTTCCTCGGCAGCTTCGGTGTCGCGGCCACGCTGTTCTTCGGCGGCTGGAAACCGGGCCAGACGCGCAACATCGGCCAGATGCTCGACCCGTACCCGCAGCTGCAGTCGCTGTCGCTGGCGAAAGCCGACGGCGCCGCCTGGCAGTGGCAGCCGGCGGAGCGCAACTGGCATGTGGTATTCGTGGCGCCGGAAGGCTGCGGCCAGCCTTGCCTGGCCATGCACGATGCGCTGCACCGGGTCTGGGTGTCCGAAGGTCGCCACGCCGATCGGCTGAAGGTGCTGTGGTTCGGCGAGGTGCCGGCCGGCGCCGCCGGCTTCGGCGGCTTCGTGCCCATGCAGCCCAGCGCTGAGCTCGCCGCGCTGCTGCCCGACGTCGCCCGCCCCGACGCGCTGCCGGCCTACCTGGCCGACCCCAATGGTTACCTCGTCTTGCGCTACGCCCCGGGTTTCGACCCCTCCGGCCTGCGCAAGGACCTCGGACGTGTGCTGAAGTAGGCCCCTGATGAACGCTCCTTCCCGTCATTTCCACCGCCTGGCCTGGGCCGCGCTGATCCTCGCGCTGGGCGTCATCGTCTTCGGCGGCTTCGTGCGGCTGTCCAACGCCGGCCTGAGCTGCCCCGACTGGCCCACCTGTTACGGCAAGGCCACCTGGCCGACCCAGGACCACGAGATCGCCTCGGCCAACGAGGCCTTCGAGCGCGCGGTCGAAGTCTCCAAGGCCTGGCGCGAACAGTTCCACCGCCACATCGCCGCGCTGCTGGGCGTGCTGGTGCTGGCGCTGTCGCTGCTGGCCGCGCGCAAGCGCAAGGGCGGCGTGGCCAGCGTGCTCGCGGCCTCGGCGCTGGTGGCGCTGTCGATCCCGGTCTACATGGGCGTGGGCGGCATGGCGCCCAACCACGCGCTGTCCGTCGCGCTGTGGCTGGCCGGCGAGCTGATCCTGCTGGTGCAGGTGCTGCGCTGGTCGAACGTGGACGCCGCGCGCCTGAGCACGGCGCTGCTGATGGTGATCATCTTCCAGGCCGTGCTCGGCATGTGGACGGTGATCTGGCTGGTGAAGCCGGCGATCGTGATGGCGCACCTGCTCGGCGGCCTGCTCACGTTCTCGCTGCTCACCTGGCTGGCCTGGGGCACCACGCCGTCGTCGGCGCTGGTGGCGGCCGAGGCGCCGAAGCTGCGCCGCCTGCTGTGGATCGGCCTGGTGCTGCTGGTGGTGCAGATCGCGCTCGGCGGCTGGACCAGCGCCAACTACGCGGCCCTGGCCTGCGGCACCGACTACCCGACCTGCCTGGGCCAGTGGTGGCCGGAGCAGGACTACGCCGAAGGCTTCGTGCTCTGGCGCGGCATCGGCGTGGACTACGAGGGTGGCGTGCTCGACGGCCCGGCGCGCGTGGCGATCCAGATGGCGCACCGGCTGTTCGCCCTGCTGGTGGTCGGCCACCTGCTGGTCGTGGGCATCCGCCTGCTGCGCACGCCCGGCCTGGTGTTCTGGGGCGTGATGCTGCTGGTGCTGCTGACCGTGCAGGTGGCGCTGGGCATCAGCAACATCATGCTCGGCCTGCCGCTGTGGGTGGCCACGGCGCACAACGCCGGCGCCGCGCTGCTGCTGTTCACCGTCGTCGGCCTGCTGGCCCGCCTGCGGGCGCCGGAATGAGCCTGCAGCCCGCCGCCTACTGGGAGCTGACCAAGCCGCGCGTGGTGGCGCTGATCGTGTTCACCGCGATCATCGGCATGTTCCTGGCGGTCGGGCCGGGCGAAGCCTTCCCGTGGGCGCGCATGGCGCTGGGCGCGCTGGGCATCTGGCTGGCGGCGTCCTCGGCCGCCGCCATCAACCACCTGCTCGACCAGCGCATCGACGTGCTGATGGCGCGCACCCAGCACCGCCCGCTGGCCACCGGTTCGCTGCGCCCGCCCCAGGTGCTGGCCTTCGCGCTGGTGCTGGGCGTCGTCTCGATGGCCGTGCTGGTGCTGTGGGTGAACGCCTTCACCGCCGCGCTCACCTTCGCCTCGCTGATCGGCTACGCCGTCATCTACACCGGCTGGCTCAAGCGCGCTACGCCGCAGAACATCGTCATCGGCGGCCTGGCCGGCGCCGCGCCGCCGGCCCTGGGCTGGGCGGCGGTGAAGGGCTGGCCGGCGGGCGTGTCGTTCTGGGCCCTCGCGGGCGACCCCTTGCGCTATGACTATGCGCTGCTGCTGGTGCTGATCATCTACGTCTGGACGCCGCCGCACTTCTGGGCGCTGGCCATCTTCCGCCGCGACGATTACGCCAAGGCGCTGATCCCGATGCTGCCGGTGGTCTACGGCGTCACCTACACGCGCTGGCAGATCCTGTTCTACACCGTGCTGCTGGTGGTGGTCACCGTGCTGCCCGCCGCCACCGGAATGGCCGGCGTGTTCTACCTCGGCGGCGCCCTGGTGCTGGGCGGCGTGTTCCTGTGGATGGCGGTGCGCCTGCTCAACCCGCCCTCCGAGCTCTACGCGATGAAGGTCTTCAACTACTCCATCGTCTACCTGATGGCGCTGTTCGCCTTCATGCTGGCCGACCACTGGCTGCTGCCGCCCGCGCCGGTCGCCGAGGTCGCCGCGCCGATCCTCGAGTTCGTCCCGCAATAAGGGGACGGGTGCATTTTTGGCGAAGCCAAAAATGCACCCGTCGCCAAGTCGTCACTCCGCCAGCAGGTGCTTCTGCCAGAACAGGATCGCCGCGGCGCCGAAGTAGTCGCTGTTGGTCTTTTTGCGGAAGCCGTGGCCTTCGTCCATGAACATCAGGTACCAGACCTCGCCGCCGTTGCCGCGCACGGCCTTCACGATCTGCTCGGCCTCGGTCCAGGGCACGCGCGGGTCGTTGTAGCCCTGGGCCACGAACAGCGGCGAGGTGATGCGGTGCGCGTTGTTGAGCGGCGCGATGCGGTCGTGGAAGGCCTTGATCTCCGGGATGCGTTCATCGCCGTACTCGGCCCGGCGCAGGTCGCGGCGGTAGTCCTCGGTGTTCTCGAGGAAGGTGCCGAAGTCGGAGATGCCCACGATGTCGATGCCGGCCCGGATGCGGTCGTTGTAGTCGACCATCGAGGCCAGCACCATGTAGCCGCCGTAGCTGCCGCCCATCACGCCCACGCGCCCGGCGTCGAGCTCGGGGCGGGTGGCGATCCAGTCGAGCAGGGCGCCGATGTCCTTCACCGAGTCCTTGCGCAGCAGGCCGTTGTCGAGCTGCAGGTAGGTCTTGCCGTAGCCGGCCGAGCCGCGCACGTTCGGCACCAGCACCGCCACCTTGAGTTCCTCGAGCAGGAACTGCGTGGTCGGGTTGAAGGTGGGCAGGGCCTGGGACTCGGGGCCACCGTGGATGCTCACCACCACCGGGAACGGGCCATCGCCCTCGGGGCGGTAGTAGAAGGCCGGGATGGTGCGCGGCTTGCCGTCCACCTCGTCGAAGGTGGCGAAGCGCACCAGCTCGGGCGCACGGAAGCGCGAGGCGTCCAGGCCGCCCACTTCGCTGCCGGTCCAGCGCGTCATCTTGGGCGCGGCGGCGGCGAGGTCGATCACGTAGACGTCGCTGGGCGAGGTGGCGCTGTTGAGCGTCACCGCCAGCTGGCGCCCGTCGGGCGAGAAGGCGAGGTTGCCGATCACGCCGATCGGCAGCCCGGGCAGGACCAGCTCACGATGGCCGGGCAGGGCAAGCACATGCAGCTTGCTGATGCCGTCCTCGTTGGCCGCATAGGCCAGGGTCTTGCCGTCGCTGGCGATGTCGAGGTCGGTGACGTTCCAGGGAATGTGCCCGCTGATGAGCGTGGGCGCGCCGTCCTCGGGGTCGTGGTGGCGCAGGGTGAGGAACTCGCGCTGCTCGTCGGAGACGTAGTACACGCTGCGGCCGTCGGGCGCGTAGCGGAAGGCGCTGAAGGCGGCCTTGCCGCCCTCGACCGGGAACAGCTCGAGCTTGCCCGTGGCCAGGTCCACTTCGCCCGGGTAGGCCTCGTTGATCGAGACGTACTTCATCACCAGCAGGCGCTTGCCGTCGGGCGAGAAGTCCATCGCCGTCCACATGCCGCCTTCCTGCAGCACGATGCGAGACTGGCCGGTGGCCATGTCGCGCACCCACAGGTCGTAGTCAGTGCCGTTGCGGGCGGTGCTGGCCCAGGCCAGCTGCGCGCCGTCGTGGGAGAACAGCGGCCGGGTGTTCTGGCTGCGGCCGCCGTCGGTGAGCATCGTCACCTCGCGCGTATCGATGTCGAACCAGAACAGTTGCCAGAACTCCGAGCCGCCCACGTCCTTGCCGAACACGAAGCCGTTCTTGCCGGGCGCCGGCGTCACCGCGCTCAGCGGCTCGCGGTAGAAGGTGAGCTGTTCGCGCATGCCCAGCGGCGCGGCCACGCGGTGCACCTGGTTGGTTTCACCGAAGCGCGTGCCGACCAGCACGCTGCCGTCGGGCAGCCAGCCGCTGAAGCTGGCGCCGCGGGTGTTCTGGTAGCGGTCCAGGCGCTCGACCAGTTCGGCCGGCACCTCGGGCAGGTTCTCGCTGACCCGGTTGCCGACCTCGACGCGTTCGACGGCGGCGGTGTCGGCCAGGGCAGGCGGCGCAAGCAGCGCCGTGGTGAGCAGCAGGGCAGTCAGTCGCATCCTCGGTTCCCCGTGTGGCTGGATAACCGAGGATATATGCATTGGGGACGGGTGCAATTAAGGCTTCACCTTAATTGCACCCGTCCCCTTACTTTGACGTCAGCAGGTCGCGAAGCTCGGTTTTTTCGGCGTCGGAGAGGCTGGCGCTGCCGGCCTCGCGGATGCGGGCCTGCAGTTCCTCGACGCGCTGGGCGCGGACCTGGCGGTCGAGCTGGGCCAGGGCGTCGACGATTTCGGCGCGCCAGCCGGCCTCGTCGCCGGGGAAGGCCTGCAGGGCGAGCTTTTGCAGCGCCGCGCCTTCCTCGCGCTCGGCGAAGTGCTCGAGCACTGCGCCGGTGGTGATGCCGGGGCGTGACTTGGCCAGTTGCACCAGTTCCACCAGCAGCGGGATACCGGGCTGGCGCAGCGCGCCGAACAGGTAGGGCGGCTCGATCGCCTCGGCCAGCGTGGGCTTTTGCAGCAGCAGGGCGATGGCCGTGCGCACCAGGCTGCGCTTGGGCGCCGGCGCGCCGCCGCGCGCGGGGCGCATCGACGGGGCGGGGCGCGCGGGCGCGGCGGCCTCCTCGCGCCGGCCGACGCCGGTGAGTTCGGTCAGGCGCTGCAGCATCAGGTCGCGGAAGGCGCCGTCGGGGATCCCCGCCAGCAGCGGCTTGGCGCGCTCGGCCAGGCGCGCCTTGCCCTCCATGCCGGCGAGGTTCACGTCCTTGGACAGTTCGGCGTAGAAGAACTCGCTCAGCGGCGTGGCCGTGGCCAGGCGCGCATCGAAACCGGCCGCGCCTTCCTTGCGCACGATGGTGTCCGGATCTTCGCCTTCGGGCAGGAACAGGAAGAAGGCCTGGCGGCCGTCGCGCATGCGCGGCAGCACCGACTCGAGCGCCTTCCAGGCCGCGCCGCGGCCGGCGCGGTCGCCGTCGAAGCAGAAATAGACGTCGGCGGCGTTGCGGAACAGCAGCTCGGCGTGGTCGGGCGTGGTGGCCGTACCCAGCGTGGCCACGGCGGTGTTCACGCCGTACTGGAACAGCGCCACCACGTCCATGTAGCCCTCGACCACCACCAGCCGCGGGATCTTCGCGTGCGCCTGGCGCACCTGCCACAGGCCATAGAGCTCGCGGCCCTTGTGGAACAGCGGCGTCTCGGGCGAGTTGAGGTACTTCGGGCCGTCGTCCTTCTCCAGCACGCGGCCGCCGAAGGCGATCACGCGGCCGCGGCGGTCGTGGATGGGGAACATCACCCGGTCGCGGAACTTGTCGTAGACGCGGCCGGCGTCGTTGCGCGAGAACAGGCCCACTTTTTCGAGCAGGGCCAGGCGGCGCTCGTCGGTGCCCAGCGCCGACTTCAGCCCTTCCCAGCCGTCGGGCGCGTAGCCGATACCGAAACGGGCCTGGTTGTCCGCGTCCACGCCGCGGCGCTCGAGGTAGGCCCTGGCCTTGCTGCTCTCGCGCAGCTGCTGCTGGAAGTACCTGGCCGCCGCGTCCACCGCGCCGTACAGATCGCGCGACTCGCCGCTCTCGTTGCGCTGGCGGGTGTCGCGCGGCACTTCCATGCCGGCGCGCTTGGCGAGTTCCTCGACGGCGTCGAGGAACTCGAGCCGGTCGTAGTTCATCAGGAAGCTGATGGCGGTGCCGTGCGCGCCGCAGCCGAAGCAGTGGTAGAACTGCTTGGTCGGCGACACCGTGAACGAGGGCGAGCGCTCGTCGTGGAACGGGCAGCGCGCCGAATATTCCCGGCCCTGGCGTTTGAGCGGGACGCGCGAACCCACGACCTCGACGATGTCCGTCCGGGCCAGCAGGTCGTCAATGAACGCGTCGGGTATCCGTGCCATCGCCGCCTAGCATGCCCCAAAACCTTGCGGTCGCGTCGGGGGTGGGGGTTCGAATTTCGAACGCGGATAAACGCGGATAAAAAGCAATAAACGCGGATAGAGCGAAACCACTCAAAGAGCTTTTGCCCTATCCGCGTTTATCCGCGGCCATCGGCTCTGATCCGCGTTCAGAGTTCGAACCCCGGACCCCGGCGAGGGTCAGCCGGCGAGGGCTTTCTTGACGAGGGCGGAGACCAGGCCCATGTCGGCCTGGCCGGCCAGGCGCGGCTTGAGCACGGCCATCAGCTTGCCCATGTCGGCCGGGCCCGCGGCGCCGGTTTCGGCCTTGGCGGCGGCCACGGCGGCCTCGACCTCGGCCTCCGACATCTTCGCCGGCAGGTAGGTCTCGATCACCGTCAGCTCGTAGCGCTCGATGGCGGCCAGGTCCTCGCGGCCGGCGCCCTCGTATTGGCTGATCGAGTCCTTGCGCTGCTTGACCATCTTCTCAAGCACGGCCAGCACCAGCGCGTCGGTCATCTCGACCCGCTCGTCGACTTCCTTCTGCTTGATCGCGGCGTTGATCAGGCGGATGACGGCCAGGCGCTCCTTGTCGCCCGACTTCATCGCGGCCTTCATGTCTTCGGTCAGCTGGGTCTTGAGGCTCATCGGGATTCTCCGGAATTCAGAAACACAAAAAGCCGGCCGCGACGAACGCAGGCCGGCTTTCGGCTCACCTTGGAAGTGCGGCCATGGATGGCCGCTCTTCCCGCGCAGGATGCGCGGATCAGTAAAGCCGCTGGCGCTTGGTGACGTCGCGCGAGCTGCGGCGCAGCTGGCGCTTCACCGCGGCGGCGGCCTTGCGCTTGCGCTCCTGGGTCGGCTTCTCGTAGAACTCGCGCTTGCGGGTTTCGGCGAGCACGCCGGCCTTCTCGCAAGTGCGCTTGAAGCGACGCAGCGCAAACTCAAACGGCTCGTTTTCGCGGACTTTGACAGACGGCATTTTCGATTCCTGGGGCTGTGGTTGTCGCACGGCCGGGCCGGCGAGCCGCGTATGATACGCGGGTCCCCGGCCGGCAGGCAAGCCGGACCGGTCTTTTCCCCTTGAATCCGGCCCAAAAGCCCCGAGAAACAGGCACATGCGCGTCCTCGGCATCGAAACCAGCTGTGACGAGACCGGCGTGGCGGTGTACGACACCCGCCGCGGCCTGCTCGCGCACGCCCTGTTCAGCCAGGTCGCCCTGCATGCCGAGTACGGCGGCGTGGTGCCCGAACTGGCCAGCCGCGACCACGTCCGCAAGCTCCTGCCCCTGGTGCGCCAGGTGCTGGCCGAGGCCGGGCTGGCCCCGGCCGACCTCGACGGCGTGGCCTACACCGCCGGCCCCGGCCTGGTGGGCGCCCTGATGGTGGGCGCCGCCGCCGGCCGCGCCCTGGCCTGGGCCCTGGACCTGCCGGCCGTCGGGGTGCACCACATGGAGGGCCACCTGCTGGCGCCCCTGCTCGAGGACTCCACCCTCAAGCCGCCCTTCGTGGCCCTGCTGGTCTCGGGCGGCCACACCCAGCTGGTCGAAGTGCAGGGCATCGGCGAGTACCGCCTGCTGGGCGAAACCCTCGACGACGCCGCCGGCGAGGCCTTCGACAAGACCGCCAAGCTCATGGGCCTGCCTTACCCCGGCGGCCCGGAGCTGGCCCGGCTGGCCGAAACCGGCCGCCCCGGCGTCTTCGTGTTCTCCCGGCCCATGACCGACCGGCCGGGCCTGGATTTCAGCTTCTCGGGCCTCAAGACCCAGGTGCTGCTGGCCTGGCAGGCCTCCGACCAGGCCCCGCAGACCCGCGCCGACATCGCCCGCGGCTTCGAGGACGCAGTGGTCGAGACCCTGGCCATCAAGTGCCAGCGCGCGCTCGAGCAGACCGGCATCGGCACCCTGGTGGTGGCCGGTGGCGTCGGCGCCAACACCCGCCTGCGCGCCCGGCTGCAGGCCATGGCGGAAAAGCGCCGCGGCCGCGTCTGCTTCCCGCGCCCGGCCTTCTGCACCGACAACGGCGCCATGATCGCCTTCGCCGGCGCGCTGCGCCTGCAGGCCGGCCAGTCTGAAGCCCCGGCCGTCACCGTGACGCCACGCTGGGACATGGCAAGCTTGCCGCCGGTTTGAATCCTGGGAATCACATGGACAAGGTCTTCATCGAGGCGCTCGAGATCGAGTGCGTGATCGGCATCTACGACTGGGAGCGCAAGATCCGGCAGCCCGTCGTGCTCGACATCGAGATGGCGTTCGACAACCGCAAGCCCGCGGCCACCGACGACATCGCCGACACGCTCGACTACAAGGCCGTGTCCAAGCGCCTGATCCAGTACGTGTCCGAGTCCAGCTTCGGCCTGGTCGAAACGCTGGCCGAGCGCTGCGCGGAGATCATCACCGGCGAATTCGGCGTCGCCCACGTGCGCCTGAAGCTGAGTAAGCCCGGCGCCGTGCGCGGCTCGAAGGCCGTGGGCGTGATCATCGAGCGCAGCCGCGCCGCGTGAGCACCGCCTGGCTGAGCCTGGGCAGCAACCTGGCGCCAGAAGCCAACCTGCGCGCCGCCGCCGCGGCGCTGCGCGAGCGCTTCGGCGCCGTGGTCTTCTCGCCCGTGTACCGGACGCCGGCGGTGGGCTTCGAGGGCCCGGACTTCCTCAATGCCGCGGCGATCATCGAAACCGACCTCGATCCGTTCGCGCTCAACGACTGGCTGCACGCACTCGAGGACGCCATGGGCCGCGACCGCAGCGGCCCGCGCTTCTCGAGCCGGCCGATCGACATCGACATCGTCTTCTACGACGCGCTCGTCCTGAAGGGCCCGGGCAACCTCGAACTGCCCCGGCCCGAGCTGCGCCACGCCTTCGTGCTCCGGCCGCTGGCCGACATCGCGCCGGCTTACCGCGTGCCCGGGGACGGGCGGACGCTGGCGGAGTTGTGGGCGGCGCACCCCGAGGCCGCCAGCCCGCCCGCGACGGACGCGTTGCTGCTGGGGTGAAAGGCGGGGGTCGGAGGTAATTTGCCTCCGGCAAACTACCTCCGACCCCCGCCCGGGTGACTTCCGGCCTTGCGCCGCCGCCCCCCCGACGTATCATCGAGGCCGTCTATCGGGGAGGACGCACCATGTTCGACAAACTCTCGCGCAGCTGGCACCTGGTCAAGGCCAGCGCCGGCGTGCTGCGCAGCGACAAGGAACTGCTGGTGTTCCCGGTCATCTCGGCCGTGGCCAGCCTGGTCGTCGCGGCCACCTTCCTGCTGCCCATGTTCGGCGCCGGCCTGCTCGAGGGCGACGACGTGGGGCCGGTGACGGGCGTGCTGCTGTTCCTGTTCTACCTGTGCCAGTACTTCGTCATCTTCTTCTTCAACACCGCCCTGGTGGGCGCGGCGATGATCCGCCTCGAGGGCGGCGACCCGACCGTGGCCGATGGCCTGCGCATCGCCCGCTCCAAGTTCATGGCCATCCTCGGCTACGCGGCCATCGCCGCCACCGTCGGCCTGATCCTGCGCTCGCTGCAGGAGCGCGCCGGCTTCCTCGGCCGCATTGTCGTTGGCCTGCTCGGCATGGCCTGGACCTTCGCCACCTTCCTGGTGGTGCCGATCCTGGTCAGCCGCGACGTCGGCCCGATCGACGCGCTCAAGGAAAGCGTAACCCTGCTCAAGCGCACCTGGGGCGAGAACCTGGCCGGCAACGTCGGCATCAACTTGGCCTTCGGCCTGCTGACCACGGCGGTGGTGATCCTGGGCATCGCCCTGGTGGTGGGCGCGGCGATGGTGGGCGGCGCGACGCTGGCGCTGGTGGTCGCGGCCTTCGCGGTCGTCGCCGTGGCCTTCGTGGCCGTGGTGCAGGCCGCGCTGTCGGGCATCTACTCGGCCGCGGTCTACCGCTATGCCGTCGACGGCCAGGCGCCCGAGGGTTTCAGCGGCGGCGAACTCCAGGACGCCTTCCGCCAGAAATAACCAGGAGGGGGACGGAGGTAATTTCCCTCGAGTTGTCCCCGGCCCTCGGCGACATCTCGAGGGAAATTACCTCCGTCCCCTGCCTTCACAAATTCAGCGAGCGGCCGCCGTCCACGCGGATCACCTGCCCGGTGGTGTAACGCGCGTCCTGCAACAACCACCGCACCGCCTCCGCCACGTCGTCCGGATCGCCGGCGCGCCGCAGCGCGGTGGCGGCCAGCATCGCCGCCTTCTCGTGTTCAGCCTTGCCTTCCTCGGGCCACATCACCGCGCCCGGCGCGACGGCGTTCACCCGCACCTCGGGGCCCAGTTCCTTCGCCAGCGACTGGGTCATCATCAGCAGCGCGGCCTTGGCCATGCAGTAGAGCGTGTGCCGGGCCAGCGGCCGCTCGCCGTAGATGTCGCCAAGGTTGACGATGGCGCCACCGGCCGCGCGCAGCGTCGGCGCCGCAGCCTGGGCCAGGAAGAAGGGCGCGCGGGCGTTGGCGGCGAACAGCTCGTCCCAGTCGGCCGGCGTGGCCGCGCCGAGCGGCGTGGGCCGGAAGCTGCTGGCGTTGTTGACCAGGGCGTCGAGGCGGCCGAAGCGGTCCAGCGTGGCCTGCACCAGGCGCACGGGCGCGTCGTCGTCGGCCAGCTCGGCCTGCAGCACCAGCACGCTGCCGGGGCGCTGGCCTTCGAGTCCGGCGACCAGCGCGGCCATCTCGGCGCCGGAGCGGCGGTGGTGCAGGGCCAGGTCGTAGCCGGCCGCGTGCAGCCGGCGGGCGATCTGCGCGCCAACGCGCTTGGCGGCGCCGGTGACCAGGGCAACGGGGCGTGGATTGGGCATTCGGAGGCTCCGGGATTTGCCGGTATCCTGCGCGCTGGCAGATGAAGATTCCAACATGAGTGCGCAAATGCCGGCCCCTTCGGCCGAAGCCCGGGCCCACAGCGAGCGCCTGCAGGCCCACATCCGCGACCAGGTCCGCGCCGCCGGTGGCGCCATCCCGTTCTCGCGCTACATGGAGCTGGCGCTGTACGCGCCCGGCCTGGGCTACTACAGCGCCGGTGCCCGCAAGTTCGGCGCGGCCGGCGACTTCGTCACTTCGCCCGAGCTCGGCCCGGTGTTCGCCGAGTGCGTGGCCGGCTGCGCGATGCAGGTCTTCGGCCAGCTCGGCGGCCGCTGCGACTTCGTCGAACTCGGCGGCGGCAGCGGCGCCTTCGCCGAAGCGGCGCTGCGCCACCTGCATGCCAACGACGCGCTGCCGGCGCATTACCGCATCCTCGAGCCCAGCGCCGACCTGCGCGAGCGGCAGATGGAGCGGCTGCGCGAGGCCCTGCCGCCGGCGGTGTTCAACCGCGTCGGCTGGCTCGACGGCCCGCCCGGGCGCGAATGGCGCGGTTTCCTGTTCGCCAACGAGGTGGTCGATGCGCTGCCGACGCCGCGTTTCGCGATGCGCGCCGGCGAGGTGTACGAGCAGTACGTGGCGCTCGATGCCGGGGGGCGTTTCACCCTGGTCGAGCAGCCCGCCGACGCCCTGCTGCACGCGGCCGTGCGACATGTCGAACGCTACGTCGGCGCGCCCTTCGCCGAAGGCTACTGCTCCGAGCTGCTGGTGCAGCTGCCCTACTGGATCCAGGCGGTCGGCGGCCTGCTGCACGACGGCGCGATGCTGTTCGTCGACTATGGCTACCCGCGCGCCGAGTACTACCTGCCCGAGCGCAGCGACGGCACCCTGGTGTGCCACCGCCAGCACCGCGCGCACGACGATCCCTTCGACCTGCCGGGCCTGACCGACATCACCGCCTTCGTCGACTTCACCGCCCTGGCCGAGGCCGGCGTGGGCGCTGGCTTCGACCTGGCCGGCTACAGCTCGCAGTCGGGCTTCCTGATGGCCAACGGCCTGGCCGACCGGCTGGCCGGCATCGGCGAAATCGACGACCCGGTCGAGCGGCTGCGGCGCACCAACGAGGTCAAGCGCCTGATGCTGCCGGGCGAGATGGGCGAACGCTTCCAGGCCATGGCCTTCCAGCGTGGCGTCGACATCCGCCCGCTGTTCGCGGCCGGCGACCTGAGCCACCGCCTGTGAGGCTGCGCGATTTCCGGCAGCCGGCGCTGTGGCTCGGCATCTGGGTGTTCGGCTGGGCGCTGTGCATCACGCTCTCGCTGGTGCCGGCGATCGGGCTGCCGGGGCCGCAGGGCTCGGACAAGATCGGCCACTTCCTCGCCTACTTCACCCTCACCGCCTGGGCGGTGCTCACCTTCCGCTCGCGCCGCGCGCACCTGCTGGCGGCACTGGCGCTGGTGGGCCTGGGCGTGGCGATGGAGTTCGCGCAGGCGCAGCTGACCACGGTGCGCCTGGGCGACGTGCGCGACGCGCTGGCGAACACGCTGGGCGTGGCGACGGGGTTGGCGCTGACGTTCACGCCGCTGGCGCGCTTGCTCGAGTGGCTCGACGGCCGCCTGTTCACCCGCGGCGCGCGCAATTCGTAGGAGCGCCTTCAGGCGCGAATCACTTCATTGCCGAAGGCAAAGCCAAAAGATTCGCGCCTGAAGGCGCTCCTACAGGGAGTTCTTCGCGGCGTGGATGGCTTCGATGCGCGCCTTGCGCAGCCACTCGCCCACGGCCGGGCCGCTCAGGCCCTTGGCCACGGCGTGGCCGGCGGAGACCGCCGCGGCGGCCTCGTGCAGGGCCACCAGCAGGCGCCCCGAGGGGTAGTCGTTCTCCTCGCGGCCCAGGCGCCCGCGCGAGTCGGCCTCGCACACCAGGGCCAGCTGCTTCACCCGCTGCGGCTTGCGGAAGGCGTCGCAGCGCGAGAACAGTTCGTGCACGGTGTCCGGTCGAAGTTCGGCCAGGCGGTGCACGTTGAGGTGTTCGCGGCAGGCGATCTCGGCCACCGCCGCGTACTCGGCCGGCACCTTGTAGCGCGCGCACACCGCCCGCAGCGGCCGCACGCCCGAATGTTCGTGCCCGATGTGGCGGGGCAGCCTGTCCTTCGGGGTCAGCGCCTTGCCCAGGTCGTGCACCAGCGCTGCGAAACCCACCAGCGCATCGCCCGGCGCCAGCCGCGCGGCCATGTCCAGCACCATCTGCACGTGGATGCCGGTGTCCACTTCCGGGTGGTATTCCGGGCGCTGCGGTACGCCGTAAAGCGCGTCCACCTCCGGCAGCAGCTTCGCCAGCGCGCCGCATTCGCGCAGCAGGGCGATGGCCGCCGACGGGCGCGGCATCTCCAGCGATTTCTTCAGTTCCTGCCAGACGCGCTCGGGCACCAGGTGGTCCACTTCGCCGGCGGCGACCATGTCGCGCATCAGCGCCAGGGTTTCCGGCGCGACGCTGAAACCCAGGGGGGCGAAGCGCGCCAGGAAGCGCGCCGCGCGCAGGATGCGCACCGGGTCTTCGGCGAAGGCCGGCGAGACGTGGCGCAGCACGCGCGCCTCGAGGTCGCGCGCGCCGCCGAAGGGATCGACCAGCGTGCCGTCCTCGGCTTCGGCGATGGCGTTGATGGTGAAGTCGCGCCGCGCCAGGTCCTGCTCGAGCGTCACGTCGGGCGCGGCGTGGAAGACGAAGCCGTGGTAACCCGGCGCGGTCTTGCGCTCGGTGCGGGCGAGCGCGTGTTCCTCTTTCGTTTCCGCGTGCAGGAAGACCGGGAAGTCCTTGCCCACCGGCAGGTAGCCGGCGCGGACCATGTCGGCGGGCGTGCTGCCCACCACCACCCAATCGCGGTCGCCGCCCGGCAGGCCGAGCAGCCGGTCACGCACCGCGCCGCCGACCAGGTAGCGGCGCATGGTTCAGCGCGCCGCGCGGTAGCGCGCGTACCGGGCCTGGCGGTCGGCGACGTGGCCCAGGATGGCCGGCAGCTGGGTCGCCACGCGGGTGGGCGTGATGCCCAGCCGGTGCAGGCCGTCGATGCCGCCGACCGAGTCGGTCTTGAGCGAGCGGAAGTTGTCGGACGAGAAGGGCTTGCCCGGCACGAAGTCGAACACGAAGGCCTGCAGGCGGCCGAGCGCGTCTGGCAGCGGCAGCACCAGGCGGCGCATGCCGAGCTGGCGCGCGGTCATGCGAACGACCTGGCCGAGCGTGAACACGTCCGGCCCGTAGAGTTCGTAGACCTCGCCGAAGCTGCGGCGGTCCTTGAGCGTGCGCACCATCGCCTCGACCACGTCGCCGACGAACACCGGCGCGAACCGGGAGCGGGCCCGCGCCAGCGGCAGCACCGGCGCCAGCTTGAGCAGGGCGGCGAAACGGCAGAAGAGGCCGTCGCCCGGGCCGAAGATCACCGAGGGCTCGAAGATGGTCCAGTCCAGGCCCGAGGACTTCACCGCCGCCTCGGCTTCGCCGCGCGACTTGAGGTAGTGGCTGTGGCCGCGGCCGGCGTTGAGCGAGCTCATCTGCAGCAGGCGGCGCACGCCGGCCAGCTGCATGGCGGCGACCACCAGCTTGGTCAGTTCGACGTGGGCACGGCGGAAGCCGCGGCCGTTGTCGCCCTTTTCGTTGAGGATGCCCACCAGGTTCACCACCGCATCGGCGCCGGTGAAGGCCTCGCGCAGCACGCCGGGGTCGTAGACGTCCACCTCGCGCAGCGCCACGCCCGGCGGCAGCAGGCGGTCCGGGTGCGGGCCGATGTTGCGGCTGAGCAGGGTGATGCGGTGGCCTTCGGCGGCGAGCCGGGCCAGCAGGTGGCGGCCGACGAAGCCGGTGCCACCGAGGACGACGATATTGAGCGGGGTCATGGAGGGGTTCCTGGACCGGACGGGGTGGGGCAGGTGAAGGGCCGGCGCGCGGAAGCGGGTACGGTGCGGCCGAGCAGTCGCTGGCTCACCGGCACGGCGCTGCCCTCGAGGCGCCAGTCGTAGATGACGCTGAAGGCCAGTACGCGTGCCACGTACTCGCGGGTTTCCTTGTAGGTCGCGGTCTCGATCCAGAAATCGGGGTCGAAGCCGGGACGGTCGCGGTTCCAGCGCATCACCGGCGCGGGTCCGGCATTGTAGGCCGCGATCGCCTGGTAGGCGATGCCGCCGTGCTGGTCGAGCTCGTGGCGCAGGTGGGCGATGCCCAGCTGCAGGTTCAGTTCCGGCCGGTACAGGCTGTCGGCGCCGGTCCAGGGCACGCGGATCTTGCGCGCGGTGCGTTCGGCGGTGGAGGGCAGCAGCTGCATCAGGCCGCGGGCGTTGGCGTGCGAGCGGGCCAGCGGCATGAAGGCGCTCTCGGCGCGCGTCTGCGCCGCCACCCAGGCCGGGTCGAGGTCGCGCAGCCTGGCCTCGCGGCGCAGCACCGCCTCGTGGTGCAGCGGGAAGCGCAGCGAATAGTGGCGCAGGTCCTCGGGCGAATCGCCGATGGTGAACACGGCCCGGTCGTACCAGTGCGCGTCGCGCGCGAACTCGATCGCGACCTTGCGCTCGTCCGGCGTCAGCACCCGCAGCAGCGCCGACCACTCGCGGGTCGCCAGCGTGCTGCGCCCGATCGTGAACAGCTCCAGCGCGCGCACCACGCCCGGGTGCGTGGCCACGCGCGCGCGCAGCGCCGGGTCGGTGGACGGTTCGATCGGGCACAGCGTGTACGGGCTGCCCAGGCGGTCGGCTGCCATGAAGCCGTGGAAAGTGGCCGTGCCGGCCGCGCGCCCGTAGAGCCCGCGCGCCGCCTCGGACTGGCCCAGGCGCTCGCGCAGGCGCGCCTCGAAGTACTGCCAGCGCGGATCGTCGCGCTGCGGCGCGGGCATGAATTCGATGGCCGCCAGCGCGCCGGCGTCGTCGCCGCGGGCCATGGCCTCGCGTACGCGCCACTCGTACAGGCGCTCGTCGTAGGCGGCGCGCGGCACCTTCGCCAGGCGCTCGCGGGCGCCGGGCAGGTAGGAGGCCACCGTCCACAGCGCCACTTCGTAGAGCACCTTGCCGCGCGCGGTCTCGCCCAGGTCGAGCGCGGCATCGAGCGTGGCCAGCTGGGCTTCGGCGGCGTCCGGCGAGCGGCGCGCCAGCCGGGCCAGCCCCTCGGCCACGACCGCGCGGCTGCGCGCGTCCTTCGGCCAGCCGGCGGCGCGCGCGTGCGGGGAATCGATGAAATCGGCGTAGTCATTCGCCAGCTTCGCTTCCGCCCCGGGCAGGTCGCGGGCAAGGAAGCGCGCCAGGCCGGTCTGGCCGCCCAGCAGGGCCAGCTCGATGCGCTGCCAGCGCATGCCGGCGTCGATCTGCCCCAGCGCCTGCAGCGAGGCGAAGGGCGTATCGCAGCTGGCCGGCAGCGACTCGCCGCGCAGCCACAGCGCCTTGCCGTCGGCGATCCACTGCGGATCGGTGGCGCCGGTGGCCAGGCGCGCGGCCAGGTGGGCGCAGCGCAGCTCCAGCGAGTCGGCCGGGCGCCAGTCGGCCAGCAGGTCGGGCCAGCGCTGGTGGGTGGCCAGGTGCTGCAGCCAGGCCGATCGCAGCCATTCGCCGGCGGGCTCGCCTTCGTAACGGCGCAGGGCGGCGCGGATGTCGCCGGCCGGCACCGAGGCCATCTGCCGGCGCAGCTGCACCACTTCCACCCAGGGCAGCAGCGGATGGTCCTTGACCCGGGCCAGGTCGGTTAGGCTCAGCTGCCCGCCCTCGGCCAGCCGGAAGGCCTCGAGGATGGCGGGCCGCTCGCCGCCCAGGTCGGCCGGCCGCGGCAGCGGCTGCGGTGCCTGCGCCAGGGTCGTGGGGGCCGCCAGGGCCAGCAAAAGGACAACAAGAGGAAACCGTCGCGACATGGCCAAGAGTCTAGCCCAAGCCCCCGAGCGGCCCGCATGAGCGCGGCCTGGCTGCTCTACCTGGCGCTGGGCGCCGTGGCCGGGGTGCTGGCTGGCCTGCTGGGCATCGGCGGCGGCCTGGTGCTGGTGGCGGCCCTGGTCTGGCTGCTGCCCACCCAGGGCGTGCCGGCGGAGCTGGCCGTACACGTGGCCCTGGCCACCGCCCTGGCCAGCATCGTGCTCACCGGGCTCAGTTCGGCGCGCAGCCACCATCGCCGCGGCAGCGTGCTGTGGCCGACGGTGGCCTGGCTGGTGCCGGGCCTGCTGGTCGGCGGCTGGCTGGGCAGCGGCCTGGCGGTGCGGCTCGACGGCGACTGGCTGCGCTGGCTGATCGCCGGCTACTGCGGCCTGGCGGCACTGCAGATGGCCCTGGACTGGCCGCGCTCGCGCACGGAGCGCGCCGGGCCGCCGCGCGGCCCGGCCTATACCGCCGCCGGCGGCGGCATCGGTGCGATCTCGGCCCTGGTCGGCATCGGCGGCGGTTCGATGACCGTGCCGCTGCTGGTGTGGCGCGGCGTGCGGCCCGTGCGGGCGGTGGGTACCTCCAGCGCCTGCGGCGTCGCCATCGCGCTCGCCAGCGCCGCCGGCTACGCCCTGCAGGGGGCGCCATCGGGGCTGCCCGCGGGTAGCTGGGGTTACGTCTACCTGCCGGCGGCGGCCGGCATCGCCCTGGCCTCGGTGCTCTGCGCGCCGCTGGGCACGCGCGTGGCGCACGCCATCAGCGGTTCGGCCCTGCGCAGGGTGTTCGCGGCCTTCCTGGCCCTGGTCGGCGCGAGCGTTTTTTTCGCACCCTGAACGGAACGAGGGCCTGTGGACCGGTTGCACTAACCGGGTGAGCGCTAACGATTCTTGTTGCTTTTGAACGCTTTCCTTACAACCGGAGGGGCCGGCGCATTGGGGGCAAGGTGCCGGGCCATCCAACCTGAGGGAAGCCAATGAAGACCATCCGCAACTCCCGCCTGGCGCAGGCGGTTCGCGGCGCGTTGCTGTTCGCCATGCTGCCGGCCGTGGCCGTGGCCCAGGACGAGGCCGCCGAGGAGATCAAGACGCTCGATCGCGTCGAAGTCACCGGCACGCGCCTGAAGACCTCCGAGGCCGAAGGCCTGGTGCCGGTGCAGCGCATCACCCGTGCAGACATCGAGCGCACCGGCCTGACTTCCGTGGCCGACATCATCCAGTCGCTCACTGGCTCGGGTTCGGCGCTCAACACCAAGTTCAACTCCAGCGGCAACTTCGGCTTCCCGCCGGACGGCAGCGGCGTCGGCGCGGGTTCCGCGCAGGCCGACCTGCGCCACCTGGGTTCCAAGCGCGTGCTCGTGCTCGTCGACGGCATCCGCTGGGTGAACGAAGCCTCGGCCTCGGGCGTCGGCGCGGCTACCGACCTCAACACGATCCCGTTGGCCATCATCGACCGCATCGAGGTGCTGGAGGACGGCGCGTCCTCGCTCTACGGTTCGGACGCCATCGCCGGCGTGATCAACATCATCACCCGCAAGGACTTCGAGGGCATCTCGGTCAACGCCCAGGTCGGCCAGTACGGCGAGGGCGACGGCACCACCAAGTCGATCGACTTCGCCTGGGGCGGCGGCACCGAGCGCGTCAATGTCTTCCTGGGCCTGAGCTACACCGACCAGGACGTGATCTATTCGCGCGACCGTGAACAGGCGGCCTTCCCGGTGCCGGGCACCGGCGTGGCCTTCGGCAGCTCGGGCACGCCCACGGGACGCTTCATCTTCATCGACCCGAACACGCTGGCCGAATACGACGTCACGCCCAACGACGGCGCCAGCAACCCGGTCTTCGACCCCTCGCAGACGGGCTGCAGCCGCACCGACGACTACCACTGCTTCGGCACCGCCGATCGCTTCAACTTCGCGCAGTACAACCTGCTGCTGACGCCGTCCGAGCGCGTCGGCGCCTTCGGCCAGGTGCGCTTCCAGTTCAGCGAAGCCGTCAGCGGCTACGCCAAGGTGTTGTACAACCGCCGCAAGTCGACCAACCAGGCCGCGCCCGAGCCGCTGTTCTTCGGCCCCGAGGCCGGCACCGGCAACCCGCTGGCCGACAACATCTTCATTTCGGCGCTCAACCCCTACAACCCGTTCGGCTTCGACCTCGATTCGGCCACCAACCTCATCCTGATCGGCCGCCGCCCGGTGGAAGGCGGGGCGCGCGTGTTCGAGCAGGAGGTCGACACCTGGTACGTGGGCGCCGGCCTGGAGGGCGCGTTCAACGCCGGGGAGCGCACGCTCTACTGGGACGTGAACCTCGCCGTCAGCGAGAACAAGGCCGAGCAGGCCAACTACGGCAGCTACAACATCCGCAAGATCGCGCTGGCGCTGGGTGACCCGGCGGCCTGCGCCGCGGTGGCCGGCTGCGTGCCGCTGAACATCTTCGGCGGCCCGGGCACGATCACCCCGGAGATGCTGGCCTGGATACAGCCGGTGGTGCGCGACCGCAGCCAGAACGAGCTGGCCCTGTTCACCGCCAACCTGTCGGGCAGCCTGTTCGATCTTCCGGCAGGCTCGGTGGACTTCGCCACCGGCTTCGAACACCGCCGCCTCGAGGGCTGGTACCAGCCCGACGCGCTGACCATCGCCGGTGACTACAACGGCGTGCCCTCGCTGCCCACCTCGGGCAAGTACGACGTGAGCGAACTGTTCGTCGAGCTCAACTTCCCGCTCTACGAGGACAGCGCCATCGGCCAGCGGCTCGACCTGACGGTGGCCGGGCGTTACTCCGACTACTCCACCGGCATCTCGGAGGTCACGCCCAAGGTCGGCCTGCGCTTCCAGCTGGCCGAGGAACTGGTGCTTCGCGCCAGCTACGCCGAGGGTTTCCGCGCGCCGTCGATCGGCGAACTGTTCGGCTCGGCCAGCCGCTTCGACGCCCAGCTCAACGACCCGTGCTCGACGCCGCTGCTCGATCCGTCCCTGGCCGGCAACTGCGCGACCCTGGGCGTGCCGGCCAACTACCAGCAGCCCAACCCGCAGATCTCGATCACCACGGGCGGCAACGACCAACTTGATCCGGAGACGTCCAAGAGCTTCGCGACCGGCTTCATCTGGAGCCCGTCCTTCCTCGAGAACTCGACGGCCGCCGAGCGGGTGGACTTCGAAGTCACCTATTACCGGCATGAGATCGAGGGCGCCATCCAGGCCATCGACGCCCAGACCCAGCTCGACTTGTGCGTGCAGACCCTCGATGCCCTGTACTGCGACGGCATCACCCGCGCCCCGACCGGCGGCATCAACGGCTTCAACAACCGCCTGACCAACCTCGGCACGATCAAGACCGACGGCTGGGACATCGACCTGGTGTGGGTGTTCCCGGCCTCCGACATCGGCCAGTTCAAGGCCGCCTGGCGCAACACGCTGGTGGGCGACTACGAGGCGGTCGGCGCCGCCGGCCAGGTGCAGCCGCAGGGCCCCGGCATCGAGGTGGTCGACAGCGCCATCCCGGAGTGGACCTCGAACTTCTCGCTCGACTGGTCGCGTGGCGGCTGGAGCGCGGGCTGGACGATGCGCTACATCAGCGAGCTGCGCGAGGAGTGCGGCAACGCGGTCTCCTTCCCGGTCTGCTCGAACCCGGCCACCGGCATCAACGTGCTCGAGGCCACCACCTACCACGACCTGCAGGTGGGCTACCGGTTCGAGGAGTTCCACGACCTGGGCCTGACCTTCGGCGTGAACAACGTCTTCGACAAGGATCCGCCGATCTGCCTGTCGTGCTCGCTCAACGGCTATGACGCGTCCACCTACGACATCCCGGGTGGCCGCTTCTTCTACGTGCGCGCCGACATCAGGTTCTGAGGCAAAAGGGGGCGGGTGCACTTCCGGAAGGGAAAGGCACCCGTCCCCGTTACGGTGGTTCCCAAGGGCCGCGGGGCAACCCGCGGCTCTTCGCGTTTCCGGGGCGCTGTCGCAGGCCTGTCGGGTCCGTGGCGGGGTCCTGTCGTCACGGAGCGGCGGCTGGGGCAGGATGATGGTGCGGTTCCCACCACCGTCCCGGATGCCCCGCCATGCACATCGACAGCACCCGCCTCCGCCAGCTCCGCACGGCCCGCCAGTGGTCGCAGGAGCAGCTGGCCGAGCTCAGCGGCCTCAACCTGCGCACCATCCAGCGCCTCGAGGGCGGGGCCAGGGTCTCCACCGAATCCCTCCGTGCCCTGGCGGCCGTCTTCGAAGTGCCCGCCGAGAGCCTGCTGGTGCAGGCCCCCGGGCCCGGGCAGCCCGCTCTTGCGGCGATGCGCGATGGCGTACTGCGTGGGCTGGACTTCCACGGCACCACGCCGCGCGCCGACTTCTGGTGGTTCGTCCTGGCCGTGGCGATGGTGCTGGCCCTGGCCGAGTTGCTGGCCGAAGCCAGCGACAGCGCGCTGCTGGTGCGGCTCGCCTCGCTGGTGGTCCTCCTGCCCTGGATCGCTGCCTGCACGCGCCGGCTGCGCGACGCCGGCCTGAGCCCCTGGTGGCAGCTGATCAGCCTGGCCCCGGTGGCCGGCATCGTGGTGCTGCTCTATCTGCTCACCTTCCCGGGAAAGCGCGAGACGCCTGCCGACCAGGCCTCCTGACGGGCCTGTCCCCACATCGGTTCGTTGCCGCGGCGAGGGTTGACGCGGGCGGGGATGGATCCCAGGCTTCCCGGTCTGAACCGCCCGGAGCCCGCGATGCGCCTCGCCCTGCTCAGCCTCGCCTGCCTGTCCGCCCTGCCGGCCCTCGCCGCAGCGGCCCCGCCGCCGGGTGAAACGCCCGTGCTGCACGAGATCGGCACCGCGCCCTCGGCGGCGCGCATCGAGGCCGACATCCGCAAGCTGGTGTCCTTCGGCACCCGCCACACGCTGTCGAGCCAGACCGACCCGGTGCGCGGCGTCGGTGCCGCCACCCGCTGGATTCACGACGAGTTCGAGCGCATCTCGCGCGACTGCGGCGGCTGCCTCGAGGTGCGCTACGTGAAGGGCACCGTGCAGGGCGAGCCGCGCATCCCCGACCCGGTGGAGGTGGTAAGCGTGATCGCCATCCAGCGCGGCACGGCCGACCCGAACCGCTACGTCATCATGAGCGGCGACATCGACTCGCGCGCCAGCGACGTCATGGACGCCAGCTCCGACGCGCCCGGTGCCAACGACAACGCCTCGGGCGTGGCCGGTACGCTGGAGGCCGCGCGCGTGCTGAGCAAGTACACGTTCCCGGGATCGATCGTCTACGCCGCGCTCTCGGGCGAGGAGCAGGGCCTGTTCGGCGGCAAGTTCCTGGCCGAGGAGGCCCAGCGCGAGGGCTGGCGCATCACCGGCGTGCTCAACAACGACATGATCGGCAACAGTGCCGGCATCAACGGCGTCGTCGAGAACAACACCGCGCGCGTGTTCGCCGAGGGCACCCGCGCCAACGAAACCGCCGAGGAGGCGCGCCTGCGCCGCTTCACCGGCGGCGAGGTGGACTCGCCCACGCGCAACCTGGCGCGCTACGTCGACCGCATGGCCGCCTACGTGCCCAACCTCGACGTGATGATGATCTACCGGCTCGACCGCTTCGCCCGCGGCGGCCATCACCGGCCCTTCAACGACCTGGGCTACCCGGCGGTGCGCGTGATGGAAACCAACGAGCACTACGACCGCCAGCACCAGGACCTGCGCACCGAAGACGGCCGGATCTACGGCGACACCCTCGAGGGCGTCGACTTCGACTACGCCGCCAAGCTCACCGCGCTCAACGCCGTCAGCCTGGCGGCCCTGGCCTGGGCCCCGCCGCCGCCGGCCAACGTCAGCATCGAAGGCGCCGTGAGCGCCGACACCACGCTCAAGTGGACCCGCGCCCCTGCCGCGCAGGCGCCCCACCTCGCCGGTTACAGGGTGCACTGGCGCCTGACCACCGAGCCGCGCTGGACCCACAGCCGCTGGGTCGGCGACGTGGAGAGCTTCACGCTCGAGAACGTGGTGATCGACAACTACTTCTTCGGCGTTTCGGCCGTGGCGAAGGACGGCACCGAAAGCCCGGTCGTCTTCCCGGGCCCCGCCGGCAGTTTCGGTGGCTACTGAGCCGGGGCGCGCGTCGCCCGTCGCGCGGCTGGTTGACGCCATCGACCTGCACGTGATCGGCATCGCCGCCGCGCCGCTGGTGCTGGCCGCCATCCTGCCGTTGGCCTGGGTGCCCTGGCTGGTGGCCGCCGTGCCCCTGGGCCGCGTCTACACCCGCGCCATGGACCTGCGGGCCAGCGGCAGGCCCATCGCCCTGCACCTGCTGGCCAACGGCCTCGTGCTCACCCTGGCCACCGCGCTCGGCTTCCTGCTCTCGCCCGCCTGACCCCGCCCGGTTACTTCGGCAGCAGCTCCACGCCAACGGCCATGTGGTCGGAGCCGGCGGCCGGCACGGCTTTGTAGTCGAGCACCTCGAAGCCGCCGGTGAGCACGTGGTCGAGGCAGCGCTGCGGGGCCCAGCTGGGGAAAGTGCACACGCGCTCGGGCGGCGGCTCGAGCGCCGTTTCGCGGTAGAGCGGGCGCATCTCGGGGGCGTCGAAGTCGCAGTTGAAGTCGCCCATCAGCACCAGGCGCGGCGCGTCCGAGAGCAACTCGGCCAGGAAGCCGATCTGCAGCTGGCGCGACTTGGCGCCCAGCGAAAGGTGGGTGATGGCCAGCGTCCAGCGGTCCTTGCCCTCGCCGAAGTTGGCAAGCAGCACGCCGCGGCCGGCAATGCGGCCGGGCAGGGCGTAGTCGAGCATCTCGTCGGGCTGGATGCGGCTGAGCAGCGCGTTGCCGCTGCCGGCGATGCGCGAGATGCGCCGGTTCGGCTGGTGGCTCCAGAACGGGAAGCGGGCGCGCTCGGCCAGGTAGTCGGCCTGGTTGGTGAAGCCCGAGCGCAGGCTGCCCGGGTCGGACTCCTGCAGGCCCACCAGGTCGTAGTTGGCGGCCAGCTCGGCCAGGCTGTCGAGGTTGATGCGCTTGCCGTTGGGCAGCACGTGCGACCAGCTGCGGGTGACGTAATCGCGATAGGCGCGCGTGCTCGAGCCCGCCTGGATGTTGGCGCTGAGCAGGCGCAGCCGGTCGGGGGTCGGTTTGGCCATACCTCCATGGTGCGGCCGCACCGCGGCGTGGGCAAGGCCGGAAAACGAAACGGGCCGCTCGCGCGGCCCGTTCGTTCATGCAGCAGCCGGGGCCCGCTCAGGGCATCGGCTTGCCGGCGCGCTCGTGCGCCACGATCCAGTCGACCGTGTCGAGCAGGCCTTCCATGCCGCGGTCGCCGGTGACGTTCACCTTGTACTTGCCGGCCACGATGATCGTCGGCGTCGAGTCCACGCCGGCGCGCAGGGCGAACTGGCGGGCGCGGTTGATCTTGGTGGTGACCGCGAAGCTCTGCATGGTCGACAGGAACGCGCTGCGGTCGGCGCCATGGGTGGCGTACCAACCGGCGATTTCCTCCGCCGAGCCGGTCTGGAACTTGCGCTCGATCAGCACGGCCTTGAACAGGTCGTCGTGGGTCTTGTCGAGCAGGCCCACGGCCTCGGCGGCGTAGAAGCCGCGGGCGAAGTCGTCGCTGACGCCACCGAACACGCCCGGCACGTAGACCACGCGCACGTCGGAGGGCAGGCCGGCCTTCCAGGTGTTGAGCATCGGCTGCAGGTTGGCGCAGTGGATGCACATGTACGAGAAGACCTCGGCCACTTCGATGCCACCCTGGCCCATCGTGGGCTGGGGCTCGGGCAGGTGCTCGTAGTCGACGCCGCGGCGCGGGGCCTTGGCCGGGTCCATCGGCGGCAGTTCGGCCACCGGGGCCGGGGCCGGGGCTTCGGCGGTCGCGGCGGCGGGAGCTTCGGCCGGGGCCGCAGCCTCGGGCTCGCTGGCTTCAGCCTCGGCCGGCGCCGCGTCTTCCGCGGCTTCGGTGGTTTCGTCGGCCGGGGTGGCCGGCTCGGCGGCGGGCGCCTCGGCAGCCGGCGCTTCGACCGCGGGGGCCTCGACGGCCGGGGCCGGCTCGGCGGCCTTCTCGCCGCAGGCGGCGAGGGCGAGGACCATCAGCAGGGGCAGCAGGCGCTTGATCACGGGGCGGCCACCTCGTCGGCGACGTCGTGCAGGCCTTCGATGTAGGTGGCCAGGGCCTGGATCTCTTCATCGGTCAGGCTGGCGGCCACGCCCGACATGATGGCATTGGCATTGCTGCCCTTGCCCCAGACGGCGCCGTCGCGGAAGGCGGTGAGCGCGTTGGCGGTGTAGCCGGCGTGCTGGCCGCGCAGCGACGGCCAGGCCGAGCCCGGGTTGCCGGCGCCCGACGGGCCGTGGCAGGCCGCGCAGGCCGGCACCGAACCGTCTGCCTTGCCGAAGCGGTACAGGCGCTCGCCGACTTCGTAGAACTTGCGGCCGGCGTTCGGGCCCTCGGCGATGACGCTGTCGTCGGCCACGCCCGGCACCACCTTCTGGCTGGCGAAGTAGGCGCCGACGTCGCGCATGTCCTGCGCGCTCAGGGTGGCGGAGAAGCCGAGCATGATGGCGTTCTGCCGCTCCATCGACTTGTACAGCGCCAGCTGGCGGGCGATGTAGTTCTCGTGCTGGCCGGCCAGCTTCGGGTACTGCGGATCGGCCGAGTTGCCGTCCATGCCGTGGCAGGCCGCGCAGACGGCGGCCTTGCCGGCACCGGCCTGGGCGTCGCCGCGGTGGGCGGTGGCGTTGTCGGCCTCGAGGGTCTCGACGGGGGCCGGGGCCGCCTCGGGGGCAGCCGACACGGTGGCCGGCTCGGTGGCGGGCTCCTGGGCCACGGCCACGGCCGCGGCCAGGACGGCGGCGACACCAAGGATGCGCGTGAACTTCATGGGCTGCTCCGGAACGCTTGATTCGGTGGGAATGGGGCCTTGCGCGCCGGGCGCGCAGGAAGGCGCGGATTATCCCAGCCGCCGGCGCAGGCGGTCAATTCAGCCTACGGGACGGCGCCCGGGCTGGCCAGCCGGGGCCGTACGGGCCATGCTGGGCGCCTTCCAAAGCCCCGGCCGTCCCGATGTCCAACCCCCTGGCCCGCGCCAAGTACATCAATTCCGTGCATTCCCTGCGCCAGCTGCCGCCCGACGACGGCCGCGAGGTGGTGTTCGCCGGCCGCTCGAACGCCGGAAAATCGAGCGCGCTCAATGCCCTGACCAACCAGAAGGGCCTGGCGCGGGTGTCCAAGACCCCGGGCCGCACGCAGGCGCTGAACTACTTCGAGGTCGACCCGGGCCGTTACCTGGTGGACCTGCCGGGCTACGGCTACGCCAAGGTGCCCGAGGCCATGCGCGAGGCCTGGAAGGGCACGATCAACCGCTATTTCAACGAGCGCGCCTCGCTGGCCGGGCTGGTGGTGGTGATGGACATCCGCCACCCGCTGCGCGAGTACGACCTGCAGATGCTCGACTACGCCTTCGCCCGCGCCCTGCCGGCGCACTGCCTGCTGGCCAAGGCCGACAAGCTCGGCCGCGGCGAGCAGGCCCGGATCCTGGCCGCCGTCCGCAAGGACCTCGGCGACCGCGCCACCGCCCAGGTCTTCTCGGCCGACGCCAAGCTCGGCCTCGACGAGGCCCGCGCCGTCATCGCCGGCTGGCTGGAGGTTTAGGTTTTTGCCACGGTTCCGTGGCCAAAAACCTAAGCATCCCGGAGCCGCGGATCGAGCCACGCGCGCAGGGCATCGACCAGCGCGTTGATCAGCACGATGGCCGCGCCGATGGCCAGCACGACGCCCAGCACCAGGGTGTAGTCGCGGTTGAGCGCGCCCTGGACGAAGTAGCGACCCACGCCCGGGATGCCGAACACCTGCTCGACCACCGCCGAGCCGCTGACCACGTTGATCAGCGCCGGGCTCAGCCAGGCCACCACCGGCAGCAGTCCCGGGCGCAGCGCGTGCACCAGCAGCAGGCGCGCGCCTGACAGGCCGCGGCCGCGGGCGGCGCGCAGGTAGTCGGCGCCCAGCACTTCGAGCAGCGAAGCGCGGGTAAGCCGCGCGCAGTAGGCGAGGTTGGGCAGCGCCAGCGCGACCACAGGCAGCACCATGCTGCGCCAGGTTCCGTCCCAGCCGCCGGCCGGCAGCCACTGCAGCGTGACCGCGAACAGCAGCACCAGCAGCGGCGCCACGACGAACTTGGGCACGCTCAGGCCCAGGCCGGCGCCGAACATCAGCAGCCGGTCGGTCCAGCGCCCGGCGCGCAGCGCCGCCCACACGCCCAGCGGCACGCCCACGGCCAGCGCCAGCAGCAGCGCGAGCCCGCCGTTGAGCAGCGAAATCGGCAGGCTCGCCGCCAGCAGTTCGTTGACCGTGTAGTCCGGGTACTGGAACGAGGGCCCGAGGTCGCCGCGCGCCACGTCGGCCAGCCAGTGGCCGTACTGCGCGAACAGCGGCTGGTCGAGCCGGTACTGCGCCGCCAGCGCCGCCTCGACTTCCGGTGGCGCGGACTTCTCGGCGTCGAAGGGCCCGCCCGGCGCCGCGCGCAGCAGCACGAAGCACAGCGTGGCCAGCAGCCACAGCGTCAGCAGGGCTTCCAGGGCGCGGCTTGCGAAGCGTTTCATGGCGCCTCCGCGAAGCGCAGGAAGCGGCTGGGGTGGCGGTCGAGCGGGTTGGCCTCGAAGCCCAGCACGTCGCGGTGCACCAGGTGCCGCGAGGTGTAGAAATACAGCGGCACCACCGCATGCGCCGCCTGCAGCCGCGCCTCGGCCTGCTGCAGCAGCACCTGCCGGCGCTCGAGTGTCGGCGCGGCGTCGGCGGCGTCGAGCAGGGCGTCGTATTCCGGGTCGTCCAGTCCGCTCCAGTTCGAGGGGCTGTCGCCGCGGAAGGTCTGCAGGAAGTTGCGGGCATCGTCGATGTCGGCGATCCAGCCGCCGCGGAAGACCTCGGTGATCGCGCGTTGCCGGCGCGTGCCCACGAACACCTTCCATTCCTCGTTGCGCAGCGTGGTGCGCACGCCCAGCGTCTCGCGCCACATCGCCGCCACCGCCAGCGCCATGCGCCGGTGCGGCGTGGAGGTGTTGTAGCGCAGCTCGATCTGCAGCGGCTTTTCGGCCGAATAGCCGGCCTGCGCGTACAGCGCGCGCGCCCGCGCCTCACGCTGCGCCTGCGTCATCGCGGCGGCGGCCGGCAGCGGCGGCGCGTAGCCGGCGGTGCCGGGCGGCACCACGCCCCAGGCCGGCGTCTCGCCCAGGCCGGTGACGTGGCGGGTGAGGATGTCGCGGTCCACTGCGAGCACCAGCGCCTCGCGCAGCGCCGGCGAATCCTTGAACGGCGGGCGGGTGAGGTTGAAGCCCAGCCAGAAGCTGCCGAGGTAAGGGCTGATGCGCAGCTGGTCGCCGAAGCGCCCGCGAAGGTGCGCCAGCGGCTGCGGCGGCAGGGTTTCGGTGATATGCAGGTCGCCGGCCTCGAAGCGGCGCAGTTCGGCCGCGGCGTCTTCGGTGACATGGAAGCGCACCCGCGCGATCGGCGCCGTTTCGCGGAAGTGCGGGTTGCGCTCCACCACCAGGTGCGCCTGCGGCAGCCATCCGGCCAGCCGGTAGGCGCCGTTGGACACCAGGTTGCCGGGGCGGGTGAAGCGCGCGCCGTGTTCGGCCAGCCCCGGCAGGTGCACGGGGTAGGCGATGGGCAGGGTCAGCAGGCGCGGCAGGTCGGCGCTGCGCCCGAGGCGGAACACCAGGGTGCGCTCGTCCGGCGCCGCCACGCCCAGCGCCTCGGGCGGACGCTCGCCGCGCTGCACGGCGGTGGCGTTTTCGATCGCGTCCAGGTGCGAGGCGAACGGCGCCGCCGTGGCCGGTTCAAAGGCGCGGCGCAGGCTGGCCAGTACCTGCGGCGCGTCCAGCGGCTCGCCATTCGACCAGCGCAGGCCCTCGCGCAGGTGGAAAGTCCAGGTGCGGCCGTCGCCCGAAACCTCCCAGCGTTCGGCCAGGCCGGGCACCAGCCGGCCGCCGCCGTCCTCGGCCACCAGGCCTTCGTACAGGTCGCGCAGCACGTTGGCGCAGGCCACTTCCGGGCAGCGGTGCGGGTCGAGGGTGGAGGGCTCGGGGCCGTTGCCGCGCTCCAGGGTCCGGGCCGCCGCCGTGGCGGGACAGAGAATCCCGGCCAGCAGGACGCCAAGCGCGACGGCGCGGGTTAGGATTCGCATCCTGCGATTGTAGGCCAGCGGCCGCCACTCGCCCCCACCTGCAAGGCAGTCGACGTGTCCGGACCCAGCAACGCCAAGGATGAACCCCTGACCGACCACCGGGTGCTGGTCGACTACCTGGCCTCGGGCGGCAAGCCGCCGGCCGACTGGCGCATCGGCACCGAGCACGAGAAGTTCGGCTTCCGGCTCGACGACCTGCGCCCGCCCACCTGGGACGGCGACCGCGGCATCGAGGCGCTGCTGCGCGGGCTCACCCGCTTCGGCTGGGAGCCCTTCGAAGAACACGGCAAGCTGATCGCGCTGTCCAAGGCCGGCGCCTCGGTGACGCTCGAGCCGGCCGGCCAGCTCGAGCTCAGCGGCGCGATGCTCGAGAACATCCACCAGACCTGCTGCGAGACCAGCGCGCACCTGCGCGAGGTCAAGACGGTGGGCGACGAGCTGGGCCTGGGCTTCCTGGGCATGGGCTTCCAGCCCAAGTGGCGACGCGAAGACATGCCGTGGATGCCCAAGGGCCGCTACAAGATCATGCGCGAGTACATGCCCAAGCGCGGCAACCTGGGCCTGGACATGATGACCCGCACCTGCACCGTGCAGGTGAACCTCGATTTCCGCGATGAAGCGGACATGGTGAAGAAGTTCCGCGTCTCGCTGGCGCTGCAGCCGATCGCCACGGCGCTGTTCGCCGACTCGCCCTTCACCGAGGGCCAGCCCAACGGCTACCTGAGCTACCGCTCGCACATCTGGACCGACACCGACCCCGACCGCACCGGCATGCTCGACTTCGTGTTCGAGGACGGCTTCGGCTTCGAGCGCTACGTCGACTACCTGCTCGACGTGCCGATGTACTTCAGCTACCGCGACGCCGAGTACATCGACCTCAGCGGCCGCAGCTTCCGCAAGTTCCTGCGCGGCGAGCTCGACGAGCTGCCCGGCCAGCTGCCGACCATGCGCGACTGGGCCGACCACATGACCACCGCCTTCCCGGAAGTGCGGCTGAAGAAATACTTGGAGATGCGCGGCGCCGACGGCGGCCCCTGGAACCGCCTGTGCGCGCTGCCGGCGTTCTGGACCGGCCTGCTCTACGACGACGCGGCGCTCGATGCCGCCTGGGACCTGGTGAAGGACTTCACCCTCGAAGAGCGCCATGCGCTGCGCGACGGCGTGCCCAGGCACGCGCTCAAGCTGCCCTTCCGCGGCCGCAGCGTGCGCGAGCTGGCGCTCGAGGCGCTGAAGATCTCGGGCCAGGGCCTGGCGCGGCGCAACCGGCTCAACGCGTCCGGCGCCAACGAGGCCGTGTTCCTCGAACCGCTGCTCGAGTTCGCCATGGCCAATGAAACCCCGGCCGAGCGCAAGCTCGCGCTTTTCCACGGCGCCTGGGGCGGCAGCGTCGACCCCGTGTTCCGCGAGTTCGCGTACTGATGGCCGCCGTGAAAGCCGACTGGTTCCGCGCCGACGACCCGCGCATCGACCAGCTTGACCGCCTGCTCGAGCAGCGCGCTGTGCCCTTCGGGGGTTACGGGCTGGAGCAGCTCGATGGCTTCCTGACCGCGCTGGCGGTGTCGCCGGGGGCCGACTTCGCGGTTTCCGACTGGATCGGCAAGACCTGGGGCAAGGCGCCGCCGCGCTGGGAAAGCGCGGCCGACGAGGCCGAAGCCACGGCGCTGTTGTCGCTGGCCTGGGAAACCGCGCGCCGCCGCGTGCGCACCCCGGGCGAGGAGCTCACCGTCGAAGGCGCGCTGTTCTGGTGGCTGCCCGAGGATCCCGAGGCCGAACACGGCGACGACGTGGACATCGGCGCGGCCTGGGCCGGCGGTTTCCTCGACGGCATGGACCTGCGCTCGGACGCCTGGGACGCCTGGATCGAAAGCGACGACTGGATCGGCGAGGTCGAGGCCTACATCGAAGCACTGGCCATCGGCAGCCATCCGCCGGAAACCGAGGGCGGCGCGCCGGTGCCGCTGACCTACCGCGAGCGGCTGGAGATCTTCGCCAGCCTGCCGGACATGTTGCACGACCTGCACTGCCACCGCATCGAGTCGCTCACGCCGCGCGAGCCGGTGCGCCGCGCCGCCGCCCCCGAGCGCAACGACCCCTGCCCCTGCGGCAGCGGCAAGAAGTACAAGAAGTGCTGCGGCGCCTGACCGGCAGGGGTCGGAGGTAATTTCCCTTTCGGGAAATTACCTCCGACCCCGATCCGGTAGGCTTGGGGCATGAGCGAGCCCAACGAACCCCTGCGCGAAGCCGACCTGCCGCCCACCGACCTGCTGCTGCGCGACGACGTGCGGCGGCTGGGCACGCTGGTGGGCGAGATCCTGGCCGAGCAGGTGTCGCCGGCCTTCCTGGCCGAGGTCGAGGCGCTGCGCGTGGCCTCGATCCGTCGCCGCGAGGCCGGCGCGCCGATCCACGACGTGGCCGACCGCCTGCGCGGCCTGCCGCTCGACCGCGCCGAGCTGCTGGTGCGCGCCTTCCTCAGCTATTTCCAGGCCGTGAACCTGGCCGAACGCGTGCACCGCATCCGGCGCCGGCGCGACTACCAGCGCCTGGACGAGGGCCCGCAGCCCGGCGGCCTCGAGGACAGCCTGCGCAGATTGCGCGACGAGGGCGTGCCCCTGGCCGACGTGCTCGCGCTGCTGCCCCGGCTGCGCATCGAGCCGGTGTTCACCGCGCACCCCACGGAGGCGGTTCGGCGCGCGCTGCTGGACAAGGAAAGCGAAGTCGTTCGCTGCCTGGTCGAGGACATCGACCGCGGCCTGACCCCGCAGGAGCGCCGCGCCGACCTCGAACGCATGCGCCTGGCGCTCACCGCCGCCTGGCAGACCGACGAGACCCCGCCGGAAAAGCCCACTGTCGCCGACGAGTTCGAGCACGTGGCCTGGTACCTCTCGGACGTGCTCTACCGCGTGCTGCCGGTTTTCCATGAAGTGTTCCTGGATGCGCTGGCGGCGGCCTACGGCGAGGCGCCGGCCGAACTGCCGCCGGTGCTGGGCTTCGGTTCCTGGGTCGGCGGCGACATGGACGGCAACCCGAACGTCGGCGCCCGCACCATCGCCGCCACGCTCTCGGGCCAGCGCGCGATCGTGCTGGGCCGCTACCGCCGCGAGCTGGAAAAGCTGGCCGACCTGCTCAGCCAGACCGAAGGCCGGGTCGGCGTGTCCGACGCGCTGCTCAGGCGCACCGCGGCCTATGCCGCGGGCTTCCCCGGCGCCGCCGACGCCATCAAGGCGCGCCACGCCGACATGCCCTACCGGCGTTTCCTGTCGCTGGTGGCCGCGCGCATCGACGCCACCGCCGACGACGGCGAACAGGCCTACGCCGGCCCCGACGAACTGCTGGCCGACCTGCGCCTGGTCGAGGCCAGCCTGCAGGCGCACCGCGGCGAACACGCCGGCGGTTTCGCCGTGCGCCGCCTGATGCGCCGCGTGCAGGCCTTTGGTTTCCACCTGGCCACGCTCGACCTGCGCCAGGAAAGCACGCAGCACGACGCGGCGCTGGCGGCGCTGCTCGCCGATGACGAATTCGGCGCGCGCGACTGGCCCGAACGCGCCCAGCGCCTGCGCGACCTGATCGCCGGCACCGACCCGGTGGGCGAACCAGACGCCGGCGAGGCGCGTACCGTGCTCGACGTCTTCCGCACGGTCGCCGGCGCGCTGCCGCGCTACGGCGCGCGCGCCATCGGCCCCTACATCATCTCCATGAGCCGCAGCGCCGCCGACGCGCTGGCGGTGCTGGCCCTGGCGCGGCTGGGCGGCTGCACCGACGGCAACGGCGCCGTTCCGCTGGACGTGGCGCCGCTGTTCGAAACCGTGGACGACCTCGACAACGCCGCCGACACCCTGCGCTCGCTGTTCGCCGACCCGGTCTACCGCGAGCACCTGCGCGAGCGCGGCGACCGCCAGGTGGTGATGCTCGGCTATTCCGACAGCGCCAAGGACGGTGGCCTGGTGGCCTCGCGCTGGGCGCTGCAGCAGACGCAGGTCGCGCTGACGGCGCTCGCCGCCGAGGCCGGCGTGCGCATCGCCTTCTTCCACGGCCGCGGCGGCTCGCTCTCGCGCGGCGGCGGCAAGACCGGGCGCGCGGTCGTCGCCGCACCGCGCGGTTCGGTGGACGGCTACCTGCGCCTGACCGAGCAGGGCGAGGTGATCCACCGCAAGTACGGCATCCGCGCCCTGGCGCTGCGCAACCTCGAGCAGGCCAGCGGCGCCGTGCTGCGCGCCACGCTGCGGCCGCGCTCGCCGGAGCCCCGCGAGGCGCAATGGCGGCGCATGGCCGCACAAGCCGCCGCCGCGGCGCGCGCGCACTACCGGGGCCTGGTCTACGACGACCCTGGTTTCGTGCCGTATTTCCGCGACGCCACGCCGATCGACGTGATCGAGCGCCTGCGCATCGGCTCGCGCCCGAGCAAGCGCGGCAACGCCGGCGGCGTGTCCTCGCTGCGGGCGATTCCCTGGGTGTTCGCCTGGTCGCAGAACCGCTGCGGCCTGACCGCCTGGCTGGGCGTGGGCACCGGCCTGGCGCAGGCGATCGCCAGCCACGGCCACGAAGCCGTGGCCGAAATGGCGCGCGACTGGCCGTTCTTCGCCACGCTGGTGGACGACGTGGAGATGGTGCTGGCCAAGTCCGACCTCGACATCTTCGAGCACTACTCGCGCCTGGCGGGCGATCAGGCGCACGTGCGCTACTTCCCGCGCATCGCCGAAGAGTTCGCCCGCACGCGCGACACCATCCTCGCGCTCAAGGCCAGCCCGCGCCTGCTCGACGGCGACTACCGCCTGCGCGAGTCGATCCGGCTGCGCAACCCGTACGTGGACCCGATCAGCCTGCTGCAGGTGGACCTGCTCGCGCGCTGGCGCGCCGCCGGCCGGCCCGAGGACGACCCGCTGTTCCACGCACTGGTGACGACCGTCAACGGCATCGCCGCCGGCGTCCAGAACACCGGCTGATGGGGTCGGAGGTAATTTCGCTTCGCGAAATTACCTCCGACCCCTGCCGTCAGGCCGGCCGCACGTCCGCCAGCTCCCAGTTCGAGCCGGCCAGCAGGCGCAGCCGGTGCCTGAACACCGCGCCGGGCAGGGACGTGGTCGCCTCGAGCGCGATGTGCAGGTCTTCCTGGCGTCCGGTCACGACGGCATCGGGGTCGACCTCGCCCATGCCCTCGTCGATGTCCTCGGGATCGTCCTGCATCGCCCGCCAGCGCTCGAACAGCCCGCGTCCGCGCAGCGCCGCCTGCAGCTCCTCGGCAAAGCCTTCGGCGCCGTCCGAGCGGAATGCCAGCGCAGGCTCCGTCCCGCGCGCCTTCTCCGGCACAGGCAGGCGCAGCAAATACCTCACGGCCATCTCGCACCCTCCGGGAAAAAGTCGAGGTCAGGGAACATTAGCGCTTCAATCGCCGGTTTGCCCGTCCCGCCCCGCCGGCCCGGTGCCACGGGGCCGCCCGGGAAACGCCACAATCGGGTACCAGCATCCCGTTCCACATCAACAGCAAGGGGAATTACATGGCGAAGCTCCTGGCAGGCGGCTACCTGCGGGATCGATGGCTGCGCTGGCTCGTCTGGGGCGGCGCCGCGGCCTTGCTGCTCGCGCCGCTGGTGGCGATGCAGTTCACCGACGAGGTGCAGTGGACGGGGCTGGATTTCGCCGTGTTCGGCGCGATGCTGCTGGTCGCCTGCGGGCTCTTCGAGCTGGCCGTCCGGCTGGCCCGCGACAAGGCTTTCCTGGTGGCCTCCGGCCTGGCCGTGGGCGCGGGTTTCCTGACGGTCTGGGCCAACCTGGCGGTCGGCATCGTCGGCAGCGAGGACAACCCGGTGAACCAGGGGTTCTTCGCGGTCCCGGCGCTGGCGCTCGTCGCCGCCGCGGCGGTGCGTTTCCGGGCGCCCGGCCTGGCCTGGGCGATGCGCCTGGTGGCGGCCGCGCAGCTGGCGCTGGCGATCTGGCTGGCGGCGGCTGGCCACGGCCAGGTCTGGGTCTTCACCGGCGTGATGTGCGCGGCCTGGCTGGTGTCCGCCGGGCTCTTCGCCCGGGCCCGCCCGCGCTGATGCCATTCACCTGGCGGGGCGGTGGCTGGGATTGCGTTGAGCAGGGCAGGATCCGACCCTGGAGTGCGCGATGACCCGATCGACCCTTGCCCTGGCCTGCGTGGCCGCCCTCGTCGCCGGCTGCGGCGGCCCAGCGGAGCCCGCGCAGCCGGAGGCCAGCAGCCGCGGCGCCGCCATGTTCGAGGCCGCCCGCGGGCGTTCCGATGCCGCGCCGTCCGGCCAGCCCGGTCTCAGGGCGCTGTCCACGCCGCTGCCCGGCGGCGTCGTGCCGGCCTTCGACTACAACGCGCTGGTGGACATGAGCACCCAGGCCCACGTCACCATCCGCCAGGTGCACCTCGACCTGCCCACGCTGTCGGCCCGGGAGGGCATGGCGGCCCTGGCCGGGCAGTTCGAGGGCGCGGGCCTGGTCGCGAGTGAGGTGCGCGAAGAGAACGGCACCCTGGTGCAGAGCGTCTGGACGCCATCGTCCGACGGCTCACGCGGCATGGCCGTCGTCGACGGTGGCGGCACCTATGTCGTGATCATGGGCAGCGATTTCGAGCCGGGCCACGGCCGTCGCGACGACGGCTTCGTGGCCGCGCTGCGCCTGCAGATCAACTCGAAGTAGCCGGGCCGGCCCGCCCGCTCAGTGGCGGTGCGGGTCGGACTTCGGGCAGTGGCAGGGCGCCGTCGGGCCGTACTCGACGCCGGTGGGCACCGCGGCGCCTTCGCGCTGCCAGAAGAAGGTCGGCGCCGGGCGCTGCAGCCCGCCGATCTCGGACATGTCCTCGGCCTTGAACAGGCGGCCGTTGACCATCACCAGCGCCGTGTCGTCCGACGCACGGATGTCCTCGAGCGGGTTGCCGTCCACCACCACGAGGTCGGCGCGCTTGCCGGCCTCGAGTGATCCGATCTCCTTCGCCAGGCCGATGTAGTTGGCGCCGTCGATGGTGGCCGCGCGCAGCGCCTCGAAGGGCGTGAAGCCGCCCTGCACCAGCGACCAGATCTCCCAGTGCGCCGCCTGGCCCTGCATCTGGCCGTGGCCGCCGACGAGGATCGGCACGCCGGCGTCGCGCAGCACCTTGGCCGCCTTCGCCACTTCCACGTGGTAGTAGTCCCACTCCGGCCCGGTCTCGCGGCGGATGGTGCGGTCGTCGAGCGAGCCCTTGGGGAAGAAGCGGTTCAGGCGCGCGTTCTCCCACAGGTTGTCCTTGGCATACCAGTAGTACTCGGCGTTGAGGCCGCCGTAGTTCACCACCAGGGTCGGCGTGTTCGACACGCCGGTCTGGCGCCACAGCTCCACCACGTCGCGGTACAGCGGCGCCACCGGGATGTTGTGCTCTACGCCGGTCACGCCGTCCACGACCATGGTCATGTTGTGCTGGAAGGTGCTGCCGCCTTCCTCCACCACCAGCATGCCCAGCTCGTTCGCGGCCTGGTTGATCTGCTGGCGCTGGTCGCGGCGCGGCTGGTTGTAGCTCTTCACCGAGAACGCGCCGTTGGCCTTCATGCGGCGCAGGTGCGCGCGGGCGTCGTCGAGCGAGTTCACCACCGCCTTGAAGTCGCCGTCGGCGCCGTAAAGGATGGTGCCGGTGGAGAACACGCGCGGGCCGACCATCTTGCCGGCCTTGACCAGCTCGGACTGCGAGAACACGAACTCGGTGGTCGCCGACGGGTCGTGCATGGTGGTGATGCCGAAGGCCAGGTTGGCGGCGTAGGCCCAGTTGTTCTGCGGCACCACGCCCTGGCCGAAGTGCGCCGCGTGCGCGTGCACGTCCACGATGCCCGGGAACACGGTCTTGCCGGCCACGTCCACCTCGCGCGCGCCGGCCGGGATGGCCACGTCGCCGCGCTTGCCCACGGCCACGATGCGCTCGCCGCGCACCACCACCACGCCGTCCTCGATCACTTCCTGCGCGCCTTCGGCATTGCGCATCGTCACCACGCGGCCGCCCACCAGGGCGAAGGTGTCGGCCGGGCGGTCGGTGGCCACGCGCAGGCCCACCGGCACGCCGGCGTCGGCCTTGGCCGCACCCAGCGCGCGGCTGTGGTAGCGGTCGCCCACCATCCAGTGCAGCGACTTCGAATCGGCGGCCCAGTGCAGGTAGCTGCCCATGTCGGTGCCCAGCGCGGTCACCGGGATGGCCCTGGTGTCCTTGTTGAGCTCGATGCTGCCGCCCGTGGCCGGCAGCGGCGCCACGTAGCCGTTGAACAGCTCGGTGAAGGCCACCGACTTGCCGTCGGGGCTGATCGCCACGTTGTCGACGTACTTGAGGCTGAAGACCTCGCGCGGCTGCTCGCCGTTGAGGCCCACGCTCATCAGCTTCTTGTCGAGGCCACCACCGGTGAGGAAGTACACGCGCCTGCCGTCGGCCGAGAAGTGCGGGTCGGCGCCGTTCTTCGACACCTGCACCGCCGCGCCGCCCGCGGCCGGCATCACGAACACGCCGCGCACGCCGCTCCACAGGCTGCCGGTGAGGCCGCCGCCACCCGAGCGCGAATAGACGATGCGCGCGCCGTCGTGGGAATAGCGCGGGCCGTAGTAGAAGCCGGGCTCGGTGGTGAGCTTGCGCGACTGGCCGCTGGCCAGGTCGAGCTCGTGGATGGCGCCCATGTCGGCGTCGGACCAGGTGGTGTAGAGCAGCTTGCGGCCGTCGGCGCTGAAGCTGGGCTGGTACTCGAAGCGCGAATCGTCGCGGGTCAGCCGGCGCGGCTCGCCGTTCGGCAGGGCCTTGGTCCACAGCTGGCCCACGGCGTGGAAGACCAGGGTCTTGCCGTCCGGGCTGGTGGCGACGTCGCGGATCATCTTCGGCGCGAAGTCGGCGCCTTCGAGCTGCTGCGCATGGCGCAGGGCCGGCATCACGCTCTGCTCGACCTCGGCGGTGAAGGGGATGTTGGCCGGCGCGCCGCTGGCGGCGTCCACGCGCCAGAGCTTGCCCTGCGCCCACACCACCAGCGCCTTGCCGTCCGGCGTCCAGTCGAAGTTCGGGTAGGGGCCGAAGATCGCCCAGGCTTCCTGCTGGTCGTGCGAGAGGCCGTCCCAGAGCGGGCGCACCTGGCCCGAGGCGAGGTCGAGCACGTGCAGCACCGACTTGTCGCGCACGCGCTTGACGAAGGCCAGCGACCTGCCGTCCGGCGAGGGCTGCGGGCGCACGGCGCCGCCCGGGCCGGCGGCCACGGTTTCGATTTCGCCGGTTTCGCGGTCCAGGCGCCTGATCGCGTAGATGACGCCGTGCACGTTGCGGTTGTACTGGAAGTTGCCGCCCGGGCTGACGTCCTCGGAGTAGTAGATGTAGCGGCCGTCGGGCGAGAACGCCGGCTCGCCCAGGTCCTGCTGGTCGTTCTTGCGCTTGGTCAGCTGCAGGCCGGCGCCGCCGTCGCGGTGGTAGAGCCACAGCTCGCCCGCGCCCAGCGAACGCTGCGAGGTGAAGTGCTTGCGGCCGACGATGAACTGGCCGTCCGGCGCCCAGGCCGGGTTGTTGAGCAGGCGGAAGTCTTCCTTGGTCACCTGCGTCGCGCCGCTGCCGTCGGCTTTCATGCGCCAGAGGTTGTTGCCGCCGCCGCGGTCGGAGGTGAAGGCGATTTCCTTGCCGTCGGGCGAGAAGCGCGGCTGGATGTCCCAGGACGGGCCGCGGGTCAGGCGACGGGCCTGGCCACCCTCGGCGGGCAGGGCGTAGATGTCGCCGAGCATCGAGAACACGATCGTGCGGCCGTCGGGGCTGACGTCGAGGTCGAGCCAGGTGCCCTCGTCGGTGCTGAAGCGCACCATCTTGCCCTTGGCGTGCGCGGCGTTGACGTCCCACTTGGGTTCGGCCGCCTGCGCGGTGGCGCCGAGAGCGAGGCTGAGGGCAAGGGCGAGGCTGATCGGGCGAGGCGACATCGGCGGCTCCGGAAGCGGGCGGTAAACGACCGATGCTAGGCCAAGCGGCCAGCCGGCAGATAGGCCGGAGGTCATGGGTGGCCGAAAGCGTGAGCGGGTTGGCGACTTGGCCATGTCGAGGACTTTTCTGCTTGTGCCGGCCGCCCGCCTGCCCGAAAGTTGGGCCATGGATACGCGAAAACGCCGCAGTCCGGCGCGGTTCCCGGCCCTTTTCCTGCTGGGGCCTGGCCTGTGCGCGCCCGCCCTGGCGGCCGGGCCGGCGCCGGCGGTGCAGTCCGGCGCCTGGGTGCTGGTGGGCGTCGCGCTGGGCCTCTCGGTCGCGCTGGCCGTCTGCTGGTCGGTCATGCGCGAGCGCCTGGCGCCGCGCGAGGGCTGGGGCTACGTGGCTGCGGCGGCGCTGGCGGTGGCGCTGCTGGCCGTTTTCATCGGCGGCCGCTGGCCCTGGCTGGTGGCGCTGCTGGCGCTGGCCGTCGCGGCCTGGGGCGTGGCGCTGGTGCGCAAGCTGTCGGGGCGCATGCGCGGCCTGCTGCACGAGCGCGACCACGCGCGCGCCGAAGCCTCGCGGGTCAAGGCCGACTCCGAGCGCGACCCGCTCACCGGCGTGCTCAACCGCGGCGCCTGGCGCGCCCGGCTCGAGCGCATCGGCGAAGACATGCGCCAGGACCGGCGGCCGATGTCGGTGCTGTTCTTCGACATCGACCTGTTCAAGCTCATCAACGACAGCCTGGGCCACCAGGTCGGCGACGACTGCCTCAAGGCCGTGGCCGACACGGTGGCGGCCGAACTGCGCGGCGGCGACATCCTCGGCCGGCTGGGCGGCGAGGAGTTCGCGGTGGCGCTGCCGGGCGCCAGGCGCATCCACGCGCTCGCGGTCGGCGAGCGCATCCGCCAGGCCGTGCAGAAGCACTGCCAGGTCGTCGGGGAGGAGGTGGTGGAGCTGACCGTCAGCGTCGGCGCCGCCGAATACCTGGGCGAGGGCGAAAGCTACGACGCGCTGATGGACCGCGCGGATCGCGCGATGTACACGGCCAAGGGCTCGGGCCGCAACATGGTGGTCGCCGACGCCGTGGTGCCCGCTCCGAACGGCCCGTAGGAGCGCCTTCAGGCGCGAATCCCTTCTTTGCCGAATAAGGCAAAGCCAAAAGATTCGCGCCTGAAGGCGCTCCTACGGGGTGGGGCTGCTTAGCGGGTGTAGGCCCGCGGCAGGTCGCCCTTCGGGGCGAGGTAGCGGTCGCGCAGTTCGGTCTGGCGCGAGCGCATCGACGCCGGCACGCCGCCGAACCAGACCTGCTCGGCCACGGTGGTCACTTCCAGCGGATCGCCGCTCCAGAGCACCAGGTCGGCGGCCAGGCCCACGGCGATGCGGCCGCGCTGGCCGCCCAGGCCGAAGGTGTCGGCCGGCACCGAGGTCAGTGCGGCCAGGCCGGCCTCCCAGGGCAGGCCGTGGGCGACGGCGTTGCCGGCCAGCTGGCGCACCTTGCGGGCGTTGTGGGTGGCGTCGCCGCGCTGGGTGAAGCCCACGCGCACGCCGGCGCGATGCAGGCGCGCGGCGTTCTCCAGGCTCGAGGACAGCGAATCGAAGTTGTCGGGCAGGTTGGCCAGCGAATCGAGCAGCACCACCGCGTTGGCGGCCTTGAGCTCGTCGGCGACGCGCCAGGCTTCGTTGCCGCCGGCGATCACCGGGCGCATGCCCTGCTGCTTGGCGAAGGCCAGCACGCGGCGGATGTCGGCGGCGCGGTCGACGTGGAACACCACGCGGCCGCCGGCGAGGTAGCGCGCCAGCGCGGCGCGGCCGGCGCGGGTGAGCAGGCCTTCGCCGCCACCGCCGCGGGCTTCGGCCACGGCCTGCTCGAGCAGCATCCACTGGCCGGCGCGGCTGCCGCCGGACAGGCCCGAGGCATCGCTGCCCAGGTCGATGAACAGGCTGCGCGTGCCCGGAATCGCCGCGTCGTAGCGGCCATCGAGCAGCACCGCGCTGCCCTGGCCGGCGACGAAGCTGCCGCCCGGCAGCGCCGCCGGCGAGAGCACGGTGAAGGTGATGCCCTCGACGCGATTGACGCCGATGGCGGCCGAGTGCGGGTTGAAGGCCACGTCCACGTCGAACTCGGGGCGCCAGGACGAACCTTCGTGGGCCGGGGTCATGGCGCCCAGGGCCAGCCCGGAGTCCACCGTGGCCCGCTCGCCGGACACTTCCTCGATGCCCAGGCCGGTCAGGCCGCCGAACAGGCCCGGGGTCAGCGGACGGCCCTTGGCCTCGATCACGGGCACGCCGGCCGGCGCGGCCAGGTCGGGGCCGATGGCGCGCACCACGCCGCCCTGCACCAGCACGTCATGGTCCCTGAGCGTGCCGGCGCTGCCGGCGGTGTGCACGGTGGCGTCGCGGACCAGCAGGTCCTGGGCGGCGGCGGGCAGCGCGGCGGCCAGCAGGGCGGAAATCAACAGGCGCTTCACGGCGACACCTCCTGGCCAAGCATGAAGTCGGACACCGGCTGGCGTGCCGGGTCGTTGCGGTCGTAGAGCAGGGCGCCGTCGACGTAGACCTTCTCGGCCTTGGCGTAGACGCTGAACGGGTTGCCGTTCCACAGCACCACGTCGGCCAGCTTGCCTTCCTCGAGCGTGCCGACCTGGTCGGCGATGCCGATGGCCCGCGCGGCGTTGGAGGTCAGCCAGCGGATGGCGTGCTCGGGCGGCAGCGAAATGCCGGCGCGCTCGCCGCGCACCATCACCTTGGCGGCCTCCTGGTTGAGTCGCTGGATGCCCTCGCCCGAGTCGGAGTGCACGATGGCGCAGCCGTTCTTCGCGCGGTCGACCAGGGCGATGTTCTCCTGGATGCCGTCGTAGGCCTCCATCTTGAAGCCCCACCAGTCGGCCCAGAGCGCGCCGCAGATGCCTTCGGCGGCCAGCTCGTCGGCGAGCTTGTAGGCCTCCACGCCGTGGTGGATGGCGGCGATCCGGAAGTCGAACTCGCGCGCCAGGTCCATCATCAGCGCGATCTCGTCGGCGCGGTAGCAGTGGATCTGCACGGTGATCTCGCCGCGCAGCACGTCGGCCAGGGTTTCCATGCGCAGGTCGCGCGCCGGGGGCTGGCCGTTGCCGCCGGAGGACTTGCCGCGGCGCTTGCCGTCGTCGCGGTTGGCCGCTTCGTACTTGTCCCAGGCCTCGCGGTACTTCTGCGCCTCGATGAAGGCGGCGCGATAGCCGGCGATGTTGCCCATGCGGGTCATCGGCGCCTGGCCGCGGCTGCCGTAGACGCGCTTGGGGTTCTCGCCGCAGGCCATCTTCACGCCGTGCGGCGCGCCGGGGAACTTCATTTCCTGCATGGTGGTGGCGGGCACGTTGCGCAGCACCACGCCGCGGCCGCCGATGAGGTTGGCCGAGCCGGGCAGGATCATCAGCGAGGTGACGCCGCCGGCCAGGGCCGCGCCGAAGCCCGGGTCCTGCGGCCAGACGCCGTGTTCGGCCCAGACCTGCGCGGTCACCGGGCTGGTCATTTCGTTGCCGTCGCTGTGCGCGGTGGCGCCCGGGCTGGGATAGACGCCCAGGTGCGAATGCACGTCGATGATGCCGGGCGTCACCCACTTGCCGCGGCCATCGACCACGGTGGCGCCGGCGGGGTCGAGGTCGGTGCCGACCGCGGCCACCTTGCCATCGCGCATCAGCACGTCGGCATTCTCGAGTCGCTTGCCGTCGCCGGTGAGCACGGTGGCGTCGGTGATCAGCACCGGGCCGGAGGCGACCGGCGCGTAGGTGCTGGCGAAGGGTGCTTCGGCCGCGGGCGCGAGCGCCGGCAGGGCGAGCAGGGTGGTGGCCAGCAGGCTGGCCCTGAGTATGTGGTGCATCGGATTCTCCCCCGGTGGTGAGGCCACCCTAGCCATGGCGGCCGGGGTTTGCCAAGTGCAGGACGCCGGCGTTCAGCGCGCGCGTGGCACAATGGCCCGGCAATACGGATAAAAAGAACAAGACAAGGATAAAGAACAGATGAAAGACAAGAACGAGATCGTCAGCAACTGGCTTCCGCGCTACACCGGCGTGCCCCTGGAGGCCTTCGGCGAGCACATCCTGCTGACCAACTTCGGCGGCTACCTCAACACCTTCTCGCGCCTCACCGGCGCCGAGGTGGTGGGCCTGGACCGCCCCATGCCCAGCGCCACCGCAGACGGCATCACCCTGGTCAACTTCGGCATGGGCAGCGCCAACGCCGCCACCGTGATGGACCTGCTCAGCGCCATCGGCCCCAAGGCCTGCCTGTTCCTGGGCAAGTGCGGAGGGCTCAAGCGCAAGAACGAGCTGGGCGACCTGATCCTGCCCATCGCCGCCATCCGCGGCGAGGGCACGTCGAACGACTACCTGCCGCCGGAAGTGCCGGCGCTGCCGGCCTTCGCGCTGCAGCGCGCGGTGTCGACCATGATCCGCGACCTTGGCCACGACTACTGGACCGGCACGGTGTTCACCACCAACCGCCGCGTCTGGGAACACGACGACGAGTTCAAGGCCTACCTGCGCAAGCTGCGCTGCATGGCCATCGACATGGAGACGGCGACGATCTTCGCCGCCGGCTTCGCCAACTCGATCCCCTCGGGCGCGCTGCTGCTGGTCTCCGACCAGCCGATGGTGCCCGAGGGCGTGAAGACCGAGGCCTCGGACCGCAAGGTCACCGAACACTTCGTCGAGCGCCACATCCAGATCGGCATCGAGGCCCTGCGCCTGATCCGCCGCCACGGCAAGTCCGTCAAGCACCTGCGCTTCGACTGAAGCCGGGAAAGGGGACGGGTGCATTTTTCCTTTTGGAAAAATGCACCCGTCCCCTAATCGTGCCTAATCGTGGCAGTGGCCGCAGTCGGCCGCCGGCTTCGCGGAAAGTGAACCTGACCCCGTTTCTTTTTCCAGCTGCAGGGTGGAGTGGGTGATGTGGAAGCGCTCGCGCACCAGCGCGGTCAGGCGCCGGCGCAGGGCATCGGCGTCGACGCCGTCATCCACGTCCACGTGCGCGGTGAGCATCGGCTGCTGGCTGCTCAGCGACCACAGGTGCAGGTCGTGGATCGAAGCCACGCCGGGTTCGGCCAGCATCGCCGCGCGCACGTCGTCCACGGCGATGCCGCGCGGCGCGCCCTCGAGCAGCAGGTGCACGGCTTCCGACACCAGGTGCCAGGCGCGCGGCAGCACCCACAGGCCGATCGCCACCGCCAGCGCCGGGTCGACCCAGGCCCAGCCGGTGAAGTGGATGGTGGCCGCGCCGGCGATCACGGCCACCGAGCCGAGCATGTCGGCCCAGACCTCGAGGTAGGCGCCCTTCATGTTGAGGTTCTCGCCGGAGCCGGCGTGCAGCAGGCGCATGGCCACCAGGTTCACGGCCAGCCCCAGCACGGCGACCACCAGCATCGTCGTGCTGGCGATCTCGTGCGGCGAGAAGAAGCGCCCGGCCGCCTCGTAGAGGATCCAGCCCGCCACCGCGAACAGCAGGCAGCCATTGACCAGCGCGCCGAGGGCTTCGGCGCGGGCATAACCATAGGTGCGGCGGCCATCGGCCGGCAGGCGCGACAGGCGCACCGCGGCCAGGGCCACCCCGAGGGCGAAGGCGTCGGACGCCATGTGCGCGGCGTCCGAAAGCAGGGCCAGGCTGTTGCTCAGCCAGGCACCGACGACCTCGGCCACCAGGAAGGTGAGCGTGAGCGCAAGCGCCCAGCGCAGCGGGCGCTCGTGGTGGCTCGTGTCGAAGTGGTGGTCGTGGCCGTGGCCCATTGGCGGCTCGTGCAGTGCATCTCGCGACGAGCCTATCGGCCCGGCGCGGCGATACACAATTCCAGCGCCCGGACGCCGCGGCGCCGCCACGGGCGTACCATCGGGCCATGGCCGGAGCCGACCCGACGACACGCGAACACTGGCAGGACGTTTACCGCCGCAAGCCTGCGGACGGCGTCAGCTGGTATGCCCCGCACCTGGACACCTCGCTCGCCCTGCTCGCGCGCGCCGGCCTGGGCCCGGCCTCGCGCGTGATCGACGTCGGCGGCGGCGCCTCGACCCTGGTCGACGACCTGCTCGCCCGGGGCGTCGCCTCGGTGACCGTGCTCGACCTGTCGGACGCCGCGCTCGCGGTGGCCCGCCAGCGCCTGGGCGAAGTCGCCGCGCGCGTGCACTGGCTGGCGGACGACGTACGCAGCGCACCGCTGGGCGAGGGCGCCTTCGACCTGTGGCACGACCGCGCGGTGCTGCATTTCCTCACCGACCCGGCCGACGCCGACGTGTACGTTCGCCAGGCGCGCCGCGCGCTGGCCCCCGGCGGCCGTCTGGTGATCGGGGGTTTTGCGCCCGACGGCCCGGAGCGCTGCAGCGGACTGGAAGTTGCCCGGCGCTCGTCGGAAGACATCGCAGCGCTGTTTGGCGACGGCTTCGAACTGCTCGACAGCCGGCGCGAAATACACCACACGCCCGGCGGTAGCGACCAAGCCTTCGCCTGGACGGTGTTGGCGCGACAATAAGAAAGGGGGTCAGGTTCACTTCCGGCCCCGCCGGAAGTGAACCTGACCCCCTTCTTTCACCAGTTGAAGGTGAAGCCGACCACGTCCGGCTGCGGTTTGGCGCTGGAGAAGCGCACGGTGCACTCCACCACCTGCTTCACCTCAGAGGTCAGCCCGGGCTCGATGGTGATGGGCGCGGTGAGGAAGTTCTCGCCGTTGGGCGCGTCGCGCATGCTGGCCGCGAGCGCCTGCAGGTCCATTTCGTAGAGTTTGCCTTCGAGCCGGGATTCGGTCGCTGCCTTGCAGGCCTGGGCCGCAAGGTCGCCGCGGCTTTCGCCGCCAGTCCCGGCCTCATCCCCGCCACAAGCCGCGAGGACCAGGGCCGCCGGGGCCACTACCAGCCAATTGCGCATGTCTGCCTCCTGGGTGCTACCACGCCCTTGCCTTGGGGGGATGACCCGGTTGGGCGGGTTTGGTCGCCGGCCCAACTTAGCGCAATTACTCTAGAGCCGCCATCAGGCGCTGTCCGGGGTTAGTGACGGGGTTCTCAGTACCGCGGCACCTTCGGGTCGATCTGCACCGACCAGGCGTCGATGCCGCCCTCGACGTTGTACAGGTCGTGGAAGCCGAGCTGCCGGAAGTACTCGGCGGCCTGCCGGCTGGAGTTGCCGTGGTGGCAGAGGAAGGCCAGCGGGACGTCCTTGGGCAGGGACTCGAGCCGCTCGCGGCTGTCCTCGTCGAGCACCTCGTGCGGGTGCGGGAAGGGGGCGATGGCGCGGGCGTGGGCCGGGCGCACGTCGATCACGTCGATGGTGCCGGCGATGAGGTGGTCGTGCAGCTGCTGCACGGTCATCGACTTCACCGCCGGCGGCGCGTTCGGGTTGTGGATGGCCAGGCCGGCGCCGCGGGCGTCCTCGACCCAGTCGATGCGCAGGCCGCGGGCGCGCGGCACGCTGGCCAGGTCCAGGTGCAGGCGCAGGCCGGCGGATTCGGCCACCACCTCGTGCCCGGAGGCCGGCTTGAGCTCGAAGCGGGCGTTGAAGCGCGGGTCCACCGACAGGTGCAGCACCACGCCGTCGTCGGCGTTTTCCAGCGCGCGGCCGATGGCCTCGGCGGCGGCGGGCGTGACCTCGATCGCCGGCGGCGTGCGGTCGGGCTCGGGCAGGCCGAGCACCTGGTGCAGTTCGCCGCTGTTGAGCATCTGCTCGATGATGTCGCTGCCGCCGAGCAACTCGCCGCCGACGTACAGCTGCGGAATGGTCGGCCACTGGCCGTAGACCTTGATGCCCTCGCGGATCTCCGGGTCGGCCAGCACGTCGACGTGGCCGAAGGCCGGCACGAGGCCCTTGAGGATGCCGGCGGCCTTGGCCGAGAAGCCGCACTGCGGCGCATCCGGGTTGCCCTTCATGAACAGCACGACATGGTGGGCGCCGAGGATCTGCTCGATGCGCGCGCGGGTATCAGGCGAAAGGGACATGGCTGGCTCCGTTGGAATGCCGCCATTCTACCCCCACCCCCGCCACCCTCCCTGACCCACGTCAGGCCCGGGGAGGCCCGGGGACAGGTGCATTTTAAGAAAGGGGCCAGGTTCACTTGGTTGCCGAAGTCAACCTGGCCCCTTTCTTAAAATGCACCTGTCCCCTTAACGGAGCAGGGATTCGGCGACGGGCAGGGCCAGGGCGGTCCAGTCGGCGTAGGCCCGGGCCGAGGGGTGCAGGCCGTCGCCGGCGATCCGCTCGGGTTGGTTGCCCGGGGAGCGGCTGGCCGGCGTGATGTCGACGAAGGCGACGCCGCGGGCGGCGCATTCGGCCCCTGCTGCTGCGTTGAAAGCGTCGAGTTCGGCGGCGATGCGCGCCAGGTCGCGGCCGCTGTCGCGGGCGAAGGGGGTCACGCCCCAGTCCGGGATCGACAGCACCAGCACCCGGCCCGGGCGGTCGCCGGCCAGGGCAATCGCCCGCCCGAGCAGGGCGGCGAACTCGCGGCGGTACTCGTCCACGCCGCGGCCGCGGTACTGGTTGTTCACGCCGATCAGCAGCGACACGAAGCCCCACCGGCCCAGCGGTTCGGCCGCATCCATCGCCGCCGAAAGCTCGTCCGTGGTCCAGCCGGTAGTGGCGATGCAGCGCGGCGCCGCCAGCGGCACGCCGCGGGCGCGCAGCCCCGCCGCGAGCTGGGCCGGCCAGCGCCCGTCCTCTTCCACGGCCTCGCCGATGGTGTAGGAATCGCCCAGCGCCAGGTAACGGATCGGCGCATCGTCCCGGCCGGCTGCGAACGTCATCGCCGCGGGCTCCTCAGGCCACCTGCCGGCGCGCCGCCGCTTCGGCGCGGTGCGACAGCACGCGGTCGATGCGGGTGAACACCTCGCGCACCAGCCCCGCCTCCGGCAGCAGCGTGATCCGGAAGTGCCGCGAGCCCGGCACGTTGAAGCCGCTGCCCGGCACCACCAGCACGTCCTCGGTTTCCAGCAGTTCGAGCGCGAATGCCTGGTCGTCGAAGCCTTCGGCCGCCTGGCCCATCACCTCGGGGAAGGCATAGAGCGCGCCCTGCGGCGCCACCAGCGACAGGTGTTCGCTGGCCGCGCAGCCGGCGATCACCGCCTGGCGCGAGGCATGCAGGCGACCGCCCGGCGCGGTCAGTTCGCGGATGGTCTCCGGCCCCTGCAGCGCGGCCGGCACCGCGAACTGGCCCGGCACGTTCGCGCACAGGCGCATCGCGCCCAGCAGGTCCATCGCATGGTGCAGGTCGCCCACCCGCAGCGGATCGCCCGACAGCACCGCCCAGCCCACGCGCCAGCCGCAGGCGCGCCAGACCTTCGACAGGCCGCCGAAGCTCAGGCAGGGCACGTCGCCGGCCAGCGGCGCCAGCGGCGTGAATTCGGCGCCGTCGTAGAGGATGCCGTCGTAGATCTCGTCGGCCATCAGCAGCAGGCCGTGGCGCGCGGCGATGTCCACCAGCCGGTGCAGCAGTTCCGGCGGGTAGTTGGCGCCGGTGGGGTTGTTGGGGTTGATCACCACCAGCGCGCGCGTGCGCGGCGTCACCAGCCGCTCGATCTCGTCCGGGTCGGGCAGGAAGCCGTTTTCCGGCGCGCAGCGGTAGTACACCGGCCGCCCCTGGTTGAGGATGGTGGCGGCGCTCCAGAGCGGGTAGTCGGGCGAGGGCAGCAGCACCTCCTCGCCGGGGTTGAGCAGGGCGCGCAGCGAGATGTCGATCAGCTCGCTCACGCCGTTGCCGATGAACACGCGCTCGGCGCAGGCGTTGGGCGTGCCGCGCTCGCGGTGCACGGCGGCCACGGCCTCGCGCGCCAGCGGCAGGCCCTGCTGGTGCGTGTACGGGTCGGAGGCGTGCACGTGGCCGGTGAGCGCGGCCTGCAGGTGGTCGGGGGCGCGGAAACCGAAGGCACCCGGGTTGCCGATGTTCAGGCGGACCAGCTGCCGGCCCTGGCCCTCGAGTTCGCGGGCGCGGCGGGAAAGTTCGCCGCGGATGTCGTAGCGGACCTCGCGCAGGCTTTCGCGGGTCGGCAGCGGGCTGTGGGGCATGGAACGTCGCGCTCGGGGGGAGAGAATCACCCGAGGTTAACGGAATCTTGACGCGCTTTCAGCCCGGATTCCGGCCCCGCCACAGCGCCAGAGCGGCGGCCGCCGCGAAGCCCAGCTCCCAGGCCAGGGCGCAGGTGAAGAAGGGGATGTACTCGCCGGTCTGGGCGATGCCCAGCAGGCGCACCGCCGCGATGCCGCCATTGGCCAGCAGCACCAGCCACAGCCCCGGCCGCCGCCAGCCCGGGCACCAGGCGCAGGCCAGCAGGAAGGCGCCCAGGCCCAGCTCCAGGCCGCCATAGAAGGCCTGCAGTTCGACCACGCCGGCCGGCGTGCCGCTGATGCCGACGCCGCCGAGCACGCCGGCCGGGTCGGCCGCGATGGCGGCGCCGAAGCCCAGGAAACCCAGGCCGGCGAGGGCAAGTACGGTGGCGGCGAATCGTCCCATGGCCGCCAGACTGGCCCGGGCGCGGTGAGCGCGGCGTGTTCGCCGTCGTATGATCGCGGCCAATGCATCCTGCCATCGACGACCTCGAGCCCCTGCGCGCCCTCGGCTGGCCCGACGACCCCACCGCGCGCGAGGCCCTGGCCGCGGCCGCCGGCGTCCGCCTGGCGCGCGTGGCCAGCCAGCACCGCACCGCCTACGACGTGGCCCTCGGCCCCGAGGAGCTGCGGCGCGTGCAGCCGCCGATGCCCTGGACCCGCCCGCGCTTCCCGCCCGACCAGCGCGCCGCCGTCGGCGACTGGGTCACGCTCGACGCCACCGGCAAGACCATCGTCGACCTGCTGCCCCGGCGCTCGGTGCTCAAGCGCGGCGCCGCCGGCGAACACCACCGCCAGCAGCTGATCGCCGCGAACGTGGATCACGTGCTGGTGGTCGTGGGCCTGGACCAGGACTTCAACCCGCGCCGCATCGAGCGCTACCTGGTGCTGATCCGCGCCTCCGGCGCCTCGCCGGTGCTGGTGCTCACCAAGGCCGACCAGTGCGAGATCGTCGACGACTGCGTCGACCTGCTCGCCGAGGTCGCCGAGTCCGGCGTGCCGATCCATCCGGTCAACGCCAAGGACCCGGCCTCGGCCGCCGTGCTCCACCCCTACCTGGGCCCCGGCCGCACGGTGGTGCTGGTGGGCAGTTCGGGCGCAGGCAAGTCCACGCTCACCAACACGCTGCTGGGCCGGCAGAAGATGAAAACCAACGCCGTGCGCGCCAACGACTCGCGCGGCCGCCACACCACCACCGCGCGCGTGCTCATGCCGCTGCCCCAGGGCGGCTGCCTGATCGACACGCCCGGCATGCGCGAGGTCAAGCTCAGCGGCGACGAAGACGTGGTCGAGAGCTTCGACGACATCGAGCGCCTGGCCGCCGACTGCCGCTTCCGCGACTGCGCGCACCTGGGCGAGCCCGGCTGCGCGGTGCGCGCGGCCATCGAGGAAGGCGAGCTCGACGAGGCGCGTTTCGCCAATTTCGCCAAGCTGCGCGACGAACTCGAAGCCGCCGCCACCTCCCAGGCCGAGCGCAAGGCCGAGGCCCGCGTGCTCGAAAAGACCCCGGGCAAGCGCATCAAGGACAAGTACGGGCGCCGCTGATGGATGCCGACGCGCGCTCGCTGGCCCACCACGCCGCGCTCGACGCGAAGCTGGTGGCCGCCGCGCGTGGCATCCGCCTGCTCGAGGCGGTGAGCTGGCCCGAGCGCGAACAGGCCATGTTCCTCGGCGCCTGGCGCGTGGGCCGCATCCACCTGCCCGACCATGAGTATCCGCGCGGCGACCATGTCGAACGGCGGCGCGAACTGCAGGCGGTGTTCGACCAGGCCGACCCCGACGATCCGCTCGGCCGCTACCTGCGCACCACCGCCGAGAGCTGGATCACCACCACCCACCTGCTCGACGCGCTCGGCACGCCGGCGGTCACCGAACATTCCGCGCGCCTGTTCGGCCGGCCCGTGGAGGTGCTGCCCGGCGGCGGCCCGACCAGCCTGGAGGCCGCCCGGCACTTCATCGGCCTGGCCGATGCCATGGACCAGGAGCTGCGCGAGGTCGAGCCCGAGTACGTTTTGCCGGCCGAAACCGTGCAGGCCGAACTGCAGGCCGCCGTGTCGGCGTTCTTCACCGACCACGTGGTGCGGGTGGAGCTCGACGACAGCCTGATCGCCAAGGCCGCCGCCAGCGCCACCCGCATCCGCCTGCGCACGAACACCGGCTTTTCCGAGTACGACCGCAACCAGCTGCTGGTGCACGAGGCCTTCGTGCATTCGCTCACCGGCATCAACGGCCGGGAACAGCCGCACCTCAAGTCGATGGCGCGCGGTTCGCCGCGCACCACCGCCACCCAGGAGGGCCTGGCCACCTTCGCCGAGCTCATTTCCGGCGCGATGGACATCGAGCGCATGAAGCGCATCAGCCTGCGCATCGTCGCCATCGAGATGGCGATCCAGGGCGCGGGCTTCGTGGACGTGTTCAGGCATTTCCTCGAGGCCGGCCAGGGCCCGGTGGACAGCTTCACATCCACCCAGCGCGTCTTCCGCGGCGTGCCGCTCGAGGGCGGCGCCGCGTTCACCAAGGACGCGGTCTACCTGCGCGGCCTGCTCGGCGTGCACACCTTCTTCCGCTGGTGCCTGCGCCACCACCAGCTGGGCCGCGCCCGGCAGCTGTTCGCCGGCAAGCTCGCGCTCGAGGACGTGTTCTCGCTCGAGCCGGCGTACGCGTCCGGTGCGGTCGCGCCAGCGCGTTACCTTCCGCCGTGGATGCAGCGCGCCAACGGACTGGCCGGGAACCTGGCGTTCTCGCTGTTCGCCAACAAGATCCGGCTCGACCGGGTCGAGGCCGACGACCTGGTGCTGGGTCTCTAGCCGCGCTGCCACGCGCAGCCGCCGGTGGCGGTTAGGATGGGAAACCTGGGGCCGGGGAGGGCCGGGATGTCGGAGATCACCGAACTTCTGCAACGTGCCGGCGACGGCGACGCACAGGCGCTCGACGCCGTGTTCCAGGCGCTCTATCCGGAGCTGCGCCGGCTCGCGCAGGCGCGCCTGGCCGGTGCCGGCGGCCAGCTCAGCCCCACCGTGCTGGTGCACGAGGTCTACCTGCGGCTGGTGGGCAACGAAGGCCTGTCGATCAACGACCGCGGCCATTTCTTCGCCTGCGCCGCCAAGGCCATGCGCCACATCGCCATCGACGAGCTCCGGCGCGACCTGGCCGCCAAGCGCGGCGGCGGCCAGGGCGCGGTGACGCTGGACGAAAACCTCTCCGAACTCGCCATGGCCGGCAACTCCGACCTGCTGGCCGTCAGCCAGGCGCTGGACGTGCTGGGCGAGCTCAACCCGCGCCAGAAGCAGGTGGTCGAGCTGCGTTTCTTCGCCGGCCTGGAGTTCCAGGAAATCGCCGACCTGCTCGGCTGCTCGCTGCGCACCACCAAGCGCGAGTGGGAGCGCGCCCGCGCCTTCCTCTACGCCCAGCTGGCAGACGCCCCGGGCGGATGAGCACCGGCGACCTCTCGCTCTGGCGGGCCGCCGACGAGATCTTCGACCGCCTGCTCGACCTGCCCGCCGACGAGCGCGAGGCCGCGCTGGCGGCGATGGCGCTCGACCCGGTGCTCGAAGCGCACGTGCGCCGGCTGGTGGCGGCGCACGACCGCGCCGACGGCCCGCTCGACCCCGCCGGGCCCGACGCCGAACTCGAAGGGCGCTGCATCGGCCGCTGGGTGCTGGAGGACGAAATCGGCCGCGGCGGCATGTCGGTGGTCTACCGCGCCCGCACCGACGAAGGCGGCGAAACCCGGGTGGCGGCGATCAAGCTGCTCACGCTCGGCGCCCTGGTCGCCGGCGGCGTGCAGCGCTTCAAGCGCGAGCAGGCGATCCTGGCGCGGCTGCAGCACCCGCACATCGCCGGCCTGCTCGACTGCGGCGTCACCGAGGACGGCACGCCCTGGCTGGCGATGCCGCTGGTGGACGGCCAGCCCATCGACCAGTGGTGCGACGAGCGCAACCTCGGCGTCGGCGCCCGCGTGCAGCTGATGCTCGACGTCTGCGACGCCGTCGCCTACGCCCACCGCAACCTGGTGATCCACCGCGACATCAAGCCCAGCAACGTGCTGGTGGATCGCGAAGGTTACGTGCGCCTGCTCGACTTCGGCATCGGCGGCATGCTCGAAAGCCGCCAGGCCGGCATGACGCTCACCCGCATGCTGGCCTGGACGCCGCAGTACGCCGCCCCGGAGCAGTTCAAGCTGGCGCCGGCCTCGACGGCGATGGACGTCTACGGCCTGGGCGCGCTGCTCTTCCGGCTGCTCACCGGCCGGCCGCCGCGCGAGGGCCCGCCCGACGGCCAGCCGGTGACGCTGCCCTCGCGGGCCTGCCTGGACGACGACACGGCCACGGCGCCGCTGCGCCGCGCGGCTTCGAAGGCGCTGCGCGGTGACCTCGACGCGATCGTGCTAAAGGCGCTGGCGCCCGACCCCGAGGACCGCTACCGCTCGCCCGACGCGCTGGCGCGCGACCTCGGCAACTGGCTGCGCGACCGTCCGGTGCGGGCGCGCGGCTCGGGCACCTTCTACCGCCTGCGCTGCTTCCTGCGCCGGCACCGCGCCGGCGTCGCCGGCGGCATCGTGCTGGCGCTGGTGCTCGGCGGCGGCCTGGCGGCCACGCTCTGGCAGGCCGAGCGCGCCCGCGCCGAGGCGGCGCGGGCCACCGCGGTCAAGGACTTCCTGGTCGAACTGTTCGAATCGGCCGACCCCGAAGTCGAGGCCGGGCGCGTGCCCGACACGCTCACCGTGCTCTCGCGCGGCGCCGGCCGCGTGCACCGGGAGCTGGCCGGCGAACCGGCGCTGGCGGCCGAACTGCTGCACACCATCGGCCGCGTGCAGCTGCACCTGGGCGACTACGCAGCCAGCCGCGAGCAGCTGCTGGCCGCGTACGAACTCGGCCGCCGGCACAAGCTGCCGGCGCCGGCGCGCGGCCGCACCCTGCTGCAGCTCGGCGTGCTGGGCATCGAGACCGGCCGCTACGACGACGCCCGCGACTGGCTGCTGCGGGCGCGCGACACGTTGGCGGGGCTGAAGGATGCCGAGTCGCGCTCGGCGCTGGCCTACGTGCACATGTACCTGGGCAGCGTCGCGACCTCGCTGGGCGAACACGAAACGGCGCTGGCCGAGCTGGCGCAGGCCGAAGCCATCGAGTCCACGCTCGAGCCCGACGGCCGGCGCCGCGGGCACCTGCGGATCCACCAGGCCCAGTCGCTGCGCGCCGCCGGGCGTGCCCGCGAAGCCTGGGACGTGCTGCGCGAGGCCGTCGACCGCATTCCCGAGCCGGGCATCGCCGACCTGCCGCTGCTGACCGCGCTGGGCAGCGTCGCCGGCGACCTGGGCCGGCACGAGGAAGCCGAGCGCTATTTCCGGCGCGTGGTGGAAACCATGCGCGCGGCCTACCCGCCGGGCAGCCCGGCCCTGGCCACGCCGCTCAACAACCTGAGCCTGGCGATCAGCGCGCGCGGCCGCCACCGCGAGGCCGAGCCGGTGCTGCGCGAGGCGCTGGCGCTTCGCCGGGCCTCGGTGGGCAGCGACAGCGCCCGGCTGGCGCCGGTGCTGTCGAACCACGGCACGATGCTGATGCGCCTGGGCCGCGCCGACGAAGCCGTGGCCGCCTTCGACGAGGCGCTGGCGGCCGCCGAGGCCGGCCTCGGCCCGCTGCACGAGCGCAGCCTGATGGTGCTCTCGTTCAAGTGCCAGGCGCAGGCGCTGGCCGGCAGGGCCGACGAAACGGCGGCCTGCGAGTCGCAGCTGCTGGCGCGGCTGCCGCGCCGGGCCGCGATGCCGGGCGCACGCCAGGCCGCGGACGACAACCTGCGCCGGCTGGCGCTGGCGCGGCTGCTGCTGGGCCAGCCCGGGCCGGCGCTGGCCCTGCTCGGCCGGATGTCGCCGGCGCCGGAAACCGACGCGCCCGACCGCGCCCGGCTGCAGGCCGAGGCCTGGCGCCTGCTGGCCCACGCCCTGCAGGGCCTGTCCGAACCCGCGGCCGCGGCCGCGCTGGCCGCGCACCTGCCCGCGTTGGCCGACGGCAGCTTCGAGCAGGCCGACCTGCGCCTGGCCCTGGCTGCCCAGGCACGCGTGTCCGGCGATGTCGCGACTTCCGAGGCGCGGCTGCGCGAGTTGCGCACGCCCTTCCTCGAAGGCGAGGTGCCGGCGCGGGTGGAGTCGATGGTCGCCCGCGTGCGAAATCTCGCACCGCATCCGGTAAAAGACGGAATCGATCCTCGGCAAAGAACCGGAAAGCGATGAATACGATTCGCAGGCAACTGCTGGTCCTCGGGGCCTGCCTGGGCCTGGCGGCCTGCGCCAGCATCCCGCTCGGCACGCTGTGGAAGCTGCGTGGTTTCGACGAGCAGACGCTCGAGCGCCTGGAGCCGACCGACCTGCGCGCGGCCGTGGCGCTGAAGCCGGAAGCGGACGTGCTGCCCGACAGCGTCAGGCTGGCGCTGGAACTGCAGCGCCGGGACAGGCCGCCCGAGCGCCATGCCTTCGGGCTCGAGCCGGGCACCGGGCCCGGCCCGCTGGACCGCCGCCTGCGCTACAGCGTCTGGCAGCTCGACCAGGCCGGGCTCAAGGCCCTGGCCAGCGTGCAGCGGACGATGCGCGCCGCCCGGGCCGCCGACGAGGACGCCTACACCGGCGCCACCTTCTCCGTGAACTTCCGGCCCGACCTGGGCGACGCGCCGCCCGCGGCCCTGCAGGTGTCGGTGCAGCTGATGCTGGCGCCGGAGGACGGCTGGATGCTGCTGATCGACGAGGCGAACATCCCGGTCAGCCGCTAGCGCGCCGGGCCCCATACGGCTGCGTCGGCAGCCCCCCGGGCGGGGGGCTACAATCGGGGTCTTTCGCGCCCTGTCCGGCGCACCCAGCCAGAAACCATGTCCGAACAAGAAGACTTCAAGCAGGCCGCCCTCGAGTACCACCGCCAGGCCCCGGCGGGAAAGATCAAAGTCACCCCGACCAAGGCGATGGTGACCCAGCGAGACCTGGCGCTGGCCTACTCGCCCGGCGTGGCCGCGGCCTGCGAGGCCATCGTCGCCGACCCGGGCGAGGCCAGCGCGCTCACCGCCCGCGGCAACTTGGTGGGCGTGATCACCAACGGCACCGCCGTGCTGGGCCTGGGCGACATCGGCCCGCTGGCCGGCAAGCCGGTGATGGAAGGCAAGGGCGTGCTGTTCCAGAAGTTCGCCGGCATCGACGTGTTCGACCTCGAGGTCAACGAGCGCGACCCGGACAAGCTGGTCGAGATCATCGCCGCGCTCGAGCCCACCTTCGGCGGCATCAACCTCGAGGACATCAAGGCGCCCGAGTGCTTCGTGGTCGAGAAGAAGCTGCGCGAGCGGCTGAAGATCCCGGTGTTCCACGACGACCAGCATGGCACCGCCATCATCGTCGGCGCGGCGCTGATCAACGCGCTGCACGTGGTGGGCAAGGACATCGCCAGCGTGCGGCTGGCGGTCAGCGGCGCCGGCGCCGCCGGCATCGCCTGCCTGGACATGATGGTGGCGCTGGGCGTGAAGCCGGAGAACATCCTGGTCACCGACCGCGACGGCGTGCTGCACACCGGCCGCGCCGACCTGCAGCCCGGCGGCGCCAACCACGGCATCGTGCGCTACGCCCGCGACACCAGCGCGCGCACCCTGGCCGACATCATCGTCGGCGCCGACGTGTTCGTCGGCGTCTCGGCCGGCGGCGTGCTCAAGCCCGAGATGGTCAAGCAGATGGCCGAGCGCCCGGTGATCTTCGCGCTGGCCAACCCCACGCCCGAGATCGACCCGAAGCTGGCCCGCGAGGCGCGCCCGGACGCCGTGATCGCCACCGGCCGCAGCGACTTCCCGAACCAGGTCAACAACGCCCTGTGCTTCCCCTACATCTTCCGCGGCGCGCTGGACGTGGGCGCGACGACGATCAACGAGGAGATGAAGCTGGCCTGCGTGAACGCCATCGCCGACCTGGCGCGGCGCGAGGCCACCGACCTGGGCGCGGCCTACGGCGGCGAAACGCCGCGCTTCGGCGCCGACTACCTTATCCCGCGGCCCTTCGACCCGCGCCTGTTGGTGTCGCTGGCGCCGGCCGTGGCCAGGGCCGCCATGGATTCGGGCGTGGCCACCCGGCCGATTTCCGACCTGGCCGGCTACCGCGACCGCCTGAGCAGCTGGGTCTTCCGCACCGGCCTGCTGATGAAGCCGGTGTTCGACCGCGCCCGCGACGACCGCAAGCGCGTCGTCTACGCCGAGGGCGAGGAAGAGACCGTGCTGCGCGCCGTGCAGACGGTCGTCGACGAAGGCCTGGCGAAGCCGATCCTGGTGGGCCGCCCGGCGGTGATCGAGCGCCGCATCCAGCGCCTGGGCCTGCGCCTTCGCATCGGCGAGGACGTCGAGGTCACCAACATCGACGACGACCCGCGCTTCAACGACTACTGGCAGCTCTACCACGAGATCATGCAGCGCAAGGGCATCACGCCCTCGGCGGCCAAGGCCATCGTGCGTTCGCGCGACGTGGTGATCGCGGCGCTGATGGTGCGCCGCGGCGAGGCCGACGCGCTGCTGTGCGGCCTGGTCGGCCGCTTCGTGCGCAAGCTCAAATACATGCGCGAGATCCTGGGCCTCGAGAACGAGGTGCGGGGCCTGTCGGCGCTGAGCGCGGTGATCAACGACAAGGGCGTGTTCTTCTTCACCGACACCCACGTGCAGGTCGAGCCGACGGCCGCGCAGGTGGCCGAATCGGTGGTGCAGGCGGCGTTCCGCCTCAAGCTGTTCGGCATCACGCCCAAGGCGGCGCTGGTCAGCCACAGCAACTTCGGCTCGAGCGAGTCGGCCAGCGCGCAGAAGATGCGCGACGCGCTAGCCATCCTGCGCGAGCGGGCGCCCAAGCTCGAAGTCGAGGGCGAGATGCACGCCGACATCGCGCTCAACGCCGAGGCGCGCAGCCGCATCCTGCCGGAATCGCGCCTGCACGGCCGCGCCAACCTGCTGGCCTTCGCCAACCTCGACGCGGCCAATGCCAGCTACAACCTGGTGCGCAACATCACCGACGGCGTGGGCATCGGCCCGATCCTGATGGGCCTGGCGGCCTCGGCCCACGTGCTGACGCCCTCGGCCACGGTGCGCCGCGTCGTCAACATGACCGCGATCGCTGCCGTCGACGCCCAGATCCGCGCCGCCCGCGGCTAAGAAACGGGGTCAGGTTCAGCGGCCGGGGACAGGTGCATTTAAGGCGCGGGCCGGGCTTGCTTCGTTACCGAAGCTCTCCCGGCCCGCGCCTTAAATGCACCTGTCCCCGATCTGGCGTATTCGTCGTCGCCCTCGAGGACCTTGCGCTGCATGGCGTCGAGGTAGGCGTCGGCCTCGGCCACCGAGGCGAAGATCTCGTTCATCGGCACCGCCTTGACCACGTCGAAGACCTTCTGGATCTGCGGCTGCGGGTTGACCACCAGCACCTTGCCGCCGCGGGCCGCCAGCGCCTTGCGCGCCTTGAAGATCGAGCGCACGTCGGCCGAGCTGATGTATTCGAGCCCGGCCAGGTCGAGCACCAGCGATTTGTTCATCGTCTCGAGCACCGGCGCCAGCAGGCGGTCGAGCTCCTGGTAGGTGTGGGTGTCGAGGCGCCCGGCGATGGCGACGCGCTGGCTGCCGTTGGCGGCGGGCTCGATCTGGACGCTCAGGCTCATGCGGGGCTCCCTTTCGGTTCGGTGCGCAGCACCACGCGCAGGATGTTGTGTGGTTCTTCACGACGATAGCTGACCTCCTCGGCCAGCTCCCGGATCAGGTGCACGCCCAGGCCGCCGATCGGCCGATCCCGGATGTCGGCGTCGAGGTCGGGCGCGGGGCGTTCGAGCGGGTTGTAGGCGAGGCAGTCGTCCCTGAACTCCAGCGTGACCACGCCATCGCGCACGTCGATGCCCACCCTGATCTCGTGTTCGCGGCCTTCGATGCGGCCGTACTCGAGCGCGTTGCAGACCACCTCTTCGGCGACCAGCTGCACGTCGTGCGCCACCAGGCCGCCCACGCCCTCGCGCGCGAGCACGCCGTCGATGGCGGCGGCCAGGTCGGCCAGCTGGCTTTCTTCCTGCGGCACCCGGAGCCGGATCTGCATGCTCAGTCGTCCCCCTGTCCTTCGCGCCGGTAATGCAGGGCCAGCACGGTGATGTCGTCGGACTGCGGCGCCTCGCCCGCGTGCGCCTGCACCGCCGCCAGCAGCGCCTCGCAGTGCCCGGCCGGGCTGCGCGGCGTGGCCAGCACCGCGAGCAGGCGCTGCTCGCCGAAGGCCTGGTCGGCCAGGTCGAAGGCCTCGGTGACGCCGTCGGTATAAAGCAGCAATCCATCGCCGGGTTCAAGCCGGCCACTCCAGGTTTCGAACGTGGCGTCGGCCTCGAAACCCAGCGGCGGGCCACCCGGAAGCGTCAGCCAAGCCGGCGCGGCGTCGCCGCGCAGCAGCACCGGCGGCTCGTGGCCAGCGCTGGCCATCTCCAGCTCGCCGGTGGCCAGGTCGAGCTTGCCGCAGACCACGGTGGCGAACATGCGGGTGTCGTTGCCTTCCACCAGGTGGCGCGGCCTCGGCCAGGGCCCGCGCCGGCGAGCCGCCCAGCTTGGCCGCCACCTCGAGCACGGTGACGGTGCGGGCCATGAACAGCGCCGCCGGCACGCCCTTGTCGGAAACGTCGCCGATGACGAACCACAGCCGGCCGTCGCCCTCGCGGCGGCGGTACCAGTCGAAACCCGGATCGTCGGGGGCCAGCCGGCCGGGTTCGATGATGACCATGACGCCGGCGATGTCGGGGTCGGCGTCGAGCGTGGCCGACATCAGCGCGCGCAGGTCGAAAGGCTGGCGGCCCAGGCCCGAGGCGGCGCCGGCCAGGGTGCGGCCGCTGACTTCGACCGACTCGAGCGTGGCGGCCAGGCCGCCGGCCGACTGCTGGGCCAGGCCGTTCATCTCGGTGCGGGCATTGGCCAGCAGCACGCCGCGGACCGCGACGTAGAAGATCAGGGCCACCGCCACCCGCAGGAGCGCGCTGGTCAGGCTGGTCCAGAGCACCAGCCGCGTGCGCAGGCTGCGCCGCCAGGGGATCTGGCGGGCGGGCAACGCGGCAGGGTTGTTCCCGGCTGGCTGCATCGGGGGGCTCCGGTACCTGCCCGCAGCAGAGCGGGGCAGAGCGGGGTCAGGTTCATTTTTGGGCGGTCGACACTCGGGCGCCGGGCCTCTGCCCGCCCAAAAATGAACCTGACCCCAGAGGCGCCATACCCAGGCGAAGGGCCGGCCAACGGCAGGGTGGGCTAAACTTGCAGGTCTCGACGAATCCCCCATGGACCGCCGGCGCCGCCGGCCGCAGGAAGTGCAATGAACTGGCTCAACGACGCCCTGGACAACGACCTCGACCCCACCGAAACCCGCGAGTGGGTCGAATCCATGAAGGCGGTGCTCGACGCCGACGGCCCGGATCGCGCCCACCACCTGCTGCAGAACATGGTGGAGCTGACCCGTCGCGCCGGCGCGCACATGCCGTTCCTGCCGACCACCGAATACATCAACACCATCCCGCCGCACCTGGAAGCCAAGAGCGACGGCGACGCGGCGATGGAATGGCGCATCCGCAGCATCATCCGCTGGAACGCCATGGCCATGGTGGTGCGCGCCAACCGCAAGCCGGGCGACCTGGGCGGCCACATCGCCAGCTTCGCCTCGGGCGCCACGCTCTACGACGTGGGCTTCAACCACTTCTGGCGCGCGCCGTCGGCCGACCACCCGGGCGACATCCTCTACATGCAGGGCCACAGCTCGCCGGGCATCTACGCCCGCAGCTTCCTCGAGGGTCGCATCAGCGAGAGCCAGCTCGACAATTTCCGCATGGAAGTCGACGGCAAGGGCGTGTGCAGCTACCCGCACCCGTGGCTGATGCCGGACTACTGGCAGACCCCGACCGTGTCGATGGGCCTGGGCCCGATCAGCGCCATCTACCAGGCGCGCTTCCTGAAGTACCTCGAGGCCCGCGGCCTGATCGCGCCGAGCGACCGCAAGGTCTGGTGCTTCCTGGGCGACGGCGAGACGGACGAGCCCGAGAGCCTGGGCGCCATCGGCGTGGCCGGCCGCGAAGGCCTGGACAACCTGGTGTTCGTGGTGAACTGCAACCTGCAGCGCCTCGACGGCCCGGTGCGCGGCAACGGCAAGATCATCCAGGAGCTGGAGGGCAGCTTCCGCGGCGCCGGCTGGAACGTGATCAAGCTGATCTGGGGCAGCTACTGGGATCCGCTCCTGGCCCACGACACCGACGGCAGCCTGCGCAAGGTGATGATGGAAACCGTCGACGGCGAGTACCAGAACTGCAAGGCCTTCGGCGGCGCCTACACGCGCGAGCATTTCTTCGGCAAGACGCCGCAGACCCTGCAGCTGGTGTCGAACCTGAGCGACCAGGACATCGCCCGCCTCAACCGCGGCGGCCACGACCCGCACAAGGTGTACGCCGCCTACGACCGCGCGGTGAAGCACACCGGCCAGCCCACCGTCATCCTGGCCAAGACCGTGAAGGGCTACGGCATGGGCAGCTGGGGTGAGTCGCTCAACCCGACCCACCAGACCAAGAAGCTCGACGACTCGGGCGTGAAGGCCTTCCGCGACCGATTCCAGATCCCGATCAGCGACGACAAGATCCCCGAGGTGCCGTTCTACCACCCGGGCGAGAAGTCGCCGGAAGTGGAGTACCTGCGCAGCCGCCGCGAGAAGCTGGGCGGCTACCTGCCGCAGCGCCGCCGCAAGACCAGCAAGCAGCTCGAGGCGCCCAAGCTCGAGGTCTTCGACCGCCTGCTCAAGAGCACCGGCGAGCGCGAGAACTCCACCACCATGAGCTTCGTGCAGGCGCTCAACATCGTGCTGCGCGACAAGCAGGTGGGCCCGCTGTGCGTGCCGATCGTCGCCGACGAGGCGCGCACCTTCGGCATGGAAGGCCTGTTCCGCCAGATCGGCATCTACGCGCCGCAGGGCCAGAAGTACAAGCCGGTCGACGCCGACCAGCTGATGTACTACCGCGAGGACAAGGCCGGCCAGGTGCTGGAAGAGGGCATCACCGAAGCGGGCGCCTTCAGCAGCTGGATGGCGGCGGCGACCAGCTACTCGTCGTCCGACCAGCCGATGCTGCCGTTCTACATCTACTACTCGATGTTCGGCATGCAGCGCATCGGCGACAGCGCCTGGCAGGCGGCCGACATGCGTGCGCGCGGCTTCCTGCTGGGCGCCACCGCCGGCCGCACCACGCTCAATGGCGAGGGCCTGCAGCACCAGGACGGCCACAGCCACCTGCTGGCCGGCGCCATCCCGAACTGCCGCGCCTACGACCCGACCTTCGGCTTCGAAGTGGCGGTGATCCTGCAGCACGGCATGAAGCGCATGCTCGAGGACCAGGTGGACGAGTACTACTACCTGACCCTGATGAACGAGAGCTACGCCCACCCGGACATGCCGGAGGGCGCGGCCGAGGGCATCCTCAAGGGCATGTACCTGCTCAAGGACGCCGGCAAGCCCAAGAAGGGCGAGCTGCGCGTGCAGCTGCTGGGCAGCGGCACCATCCTGCGCGAGGCCATTGCCGCGGCCGAGCTGCTGGACAAGGACTTCGGCGTGAGCGCCGATATCTGGAGCTGCCCGAGCTTCACCGAGCTGCGCCGCGACGGCTTCGACGCCGAGCGCTGGAACCGCTTCAATCCCGAAGCCAAGACCCCGCGCAAGGCCTACGTGACGCAGTGCCTGGAAGGCCGCCAGGGCCCGGCCATCGCCGCCACCGACTACGTGCGCGCCTTCGCCGACCAGATCCGGGCGTTCGTGCCGATGCACTACACCGTGCTGGGCACCGACGGCTTCGGCCGCTCCGACACCCGTGCGAATCTGCGCCGCTTCTTCGAAGTCGACCGCTACTACATCGCCCACGCGGCGATCGCGGCGCTGGCAGCGGAGGGGAAGATGAACGGGAAGGATGTGGCGCGGGCGATTAAGCAGTACAAGATTGATCCGGAGAAAGCGAACCCCATCGGGGTCTGAAACCGGGGGCCAGTCGCAATCAGGAAATCTTGATTGCGACCGGCCCTTTCGGCGTCATCCCGGTGGGATGATCAGCAGCGCCACCCTCGGTAGCTGGAATTGGACGCCGCTCCCAGGATGACCCAAGCTGCGGGTTCGGAACCCGACAGCAGGTCAGGCCTCTTATGCCGCAGCAAAGCGATGCACTCGGGCAGTTCAGGGCGCGCCTCCTGGCCGAATGGCTCCCGGCCTTCGCAAATGACAGTAAGCGCGGTTACGGCGTCGAGGGATTCCGCGAGGATTCCATCTGCATCAGTGAGTTCGACGCGGTAAATTTCCTGCGGGCGATGGACGGCGGACTCGTCGAGGACCTCGGCGGTGGTCGATACCGATGCGCCCAGAGCCGGGCCAACGAGCAGATCTTCTGGGAGGGCCCGAAAAGGGACAGCCCGCGAAGCATAACGCTCTGGCTGGAGCCCGTGATCACTATCGGCACGCTCGCGAGGCTTGCCTATGACTTGGGGTGGCCCGCAGAGCGATTGGGGATGCAGACCATCGACTATGCGTTCGACCTGGCTGCATACAGGGAAGGCGGGCAGCAAGGGCTGGTCATCGCTTGCGAGGTCAAGAAGACCCAGGCCGAAGTTGATACCTGATCTCTGACCTGCAGTTCCACAGAGAGGAGCCGGAAGCCGGGCCGCGATCAAGCAAGCCGCGTCACCTGAATTCCTACAGGAAGTGGCTTTCCATGCGCAGGTGCCAGCCCTCCCTTCTGTGGGTCGTCGGGCCTGGTGCCTCGCCGGACTACACTTCGGCGATCCATCGCCATTTCGCGTAAAGAGCCAGTGGAGTGTCTTCTCCCTTAGCGCGTTCGGTCAAGTACCAGGCAGTACGGGGACGAGGTTCTGGGCGGCTGTCCGTGAAGTTGCGTAATCGCCTGCAGACCTGCGTGCCCCCATAGCGTTGCTAACTTCATTGGGCTCGCCACTCCCTCGGCGACACCCCACAAGCCCCACTAAACGCCCGCGACAACGCCGCCGCACTCCCATACCCCACCTGCTGCGCAATCCGCTCCAGCCCCTCGCCGCGCAGCAGCGCGTCCTTCGCCAGGGTGATGCGGTACTGCGCCAGGTAGGCTGCAGGCGTCTCCCCGACGACCTGCGCGAACACTTCTGCAAATCGACTACGCGACATCCCGGCGCGAGCGGCCAACGTTTCCAGCGTCCACGGGCTCGCGGGCTCGTCGTGCATGGCGACAAGGGCCTTTGCGAGCTGCGGGTGGCCCAGCCCCGCCAGCGGCCCGTCCTTGATGTGCCCGCTATCGAGCAGGTGCCGCAGCAGCAGCACCAGCACCGCGTCGAACAGGCGGTCCACCAGCACCTGGCGGCCGCAGCGCTGGGCGAAGGCTTCGTCGAACAGCAGGTCGAGCACGGGCGCGGCGCCGGGCAGGGCGGCCAGCGGCAGGCAGAGGAAGGGCGGCAGCGAGCGCGCGATGGGGTGGTGGGCGTCGCTGCGCACGGGCGCCGACACGGCGCCCCCAAAGGCGAGGTTGGCGCAGGCCATGTCGGCGCCCACGGTGGCGTCGCTGAGGAAGCGGTGCGCGAGCGGGCGCGGGTAGAACAGCAGGCTGGGTTCGTCCACGCGCACCACCTCGCCGGCGTGGCGCACCTCGAGCGGGCCGCGCCGCACCAGGTGCAGCTGCCCCAGGCCGTTGTCGTCGATGTCGGTGATGCCGCACAGCGGGCCGCTGTGGAACATCCGGGCGCTCACCGAGAAGCGGCTCAGCAGGCCCTGCAGGCGGTCGACGGCCATTCCGGACGCTCCATCAAGAAACGGGGACGAATCGTCACCAAGAGGCCGAGACTAGGCCCGATCCTGTGCTGGCGCAATTGGCGCCAACCACCCGGAGAGACCCATGTCCCGCGTTCCCCTGCACACCGCCGACACCGCCCCCGCCGCCAGCCAGCCGCTGCTGGCCCAGATCCACGGCGCGTTCGGCGCCACCCCGAACATGTTCCGCGCCGTGGCCAACTCGCCGGCCGCGCTGCAGCTGATGTGGACCGGGTTCGGCGCACTCGGCGGCGGCTCGCTGCCGGCGAAGTTGGGCGAGCAGGTCGCCGTCGCCATCGCCGACCGCAACGCCTGCGAGTACTGCCTGGCCGCGCACACCGCCCTGGGCCGCAAGGCCGGCGCCAGCGCCGAAGAGATGGCCGAGGCCCAGGCCGGCCGCAGCACCGACCCGAAGACGGCCGCCGCGCTCGCCTTCGCGCTCAAGGTGGTCGAGCGCCGCGCCGCGGTCGACGCCATCGACGTGCAGGCCCTGCGCAACGCCGGCTTCGACGACGAAGGCATCGTCGAGCTCATCGCCCACATCGCGCTCAACCTGTTCACCAACTACGTCAACGTGTCGCTCGCCGTGCCGGTGGACTTCCCGAAGGTGGCGCTGCGCAAGGCGGCGTGATGCGTCCCGTCGCCGGCACGGCGCTCGTGCCGGCGACGGCTAGCAGCGCCCCAGCCAGTCGCCGTGCGCCAGGTGCGCGTCCACGGCGCTTCGCGCAAGGCTCACCGGCTGTGAGCGCCGCTTGCCGTGGCAAGTCCGATGCCAATCGCAGCCCGCCCGCGCAGGTTTTACACATCCGTGTAATATCGCCACGACGCCCCCGGAAACGCGATGCCTGTCGCCAATGCGCACCCGCGTTGGAGCAGACTGCCACTACCGGAGGTCGCTGCCATGGCCCATCGCCCCGTCCTGCTGATCGTCGATGACGATGTAGGCTTCGTGCGGGCCGCCGCCGAGATCTCGGGCGGCCTGGGGTTCGACGTCGTCATCGCCGGCAGCCTCGCCCAGGCTCGGCTGCGCCTGCGCGAACACGCCTTCGACGTCGCCCTCGTCGATCTGTCCCTGCCAGACGGCAGCGGCCTGGAGCTGCTCGAGCACCTCGACCTCGGCGGCCGCACCCAGGTGATCCTGATCACCGGCCACCCCACGGTGGAGTCGGCGCTCAAGGCCATGCACCTGCCGATCGTCGACTACGTGGTCAAGCCGCTGCAGGTCGCCCGGTTCCGCCAGCTGCTGCAGACGGCCGCCGCCCGCCAGCCCGCCAGCGAGCCGGCACCCAGCGAACCCTGGCACGGCCTGGCCGGCCCGTCGCCGGCCATGGATGCCGTGCGCCGGCAGGTGCGCCGGGTGGCGCCCACCGACGCCTCGGTCTTCCTCGAGGGCGAAAGCGGCACCGGCAAGGAACTGGTGGCCGCCGCCATCCACGCCGAGAGCGGACGCGACGGTGCCTTCGTCGCCTTCAACTGCGGCGCGGTGCCGGCCGACCTGCTCAGCAGCCAGCTGTTCGGCCACGAGCGCGGCAGCTTCACCGGCGCCAACGCGCGGCACCTGGGCCTGTTCGAGCAGGCCCAGGGCGGCACGCTCTTCCTCGACGAGATCGGCGAGATGCCCGTGCACCTGCAGGTGCACTTGCTGCGCGCGCTGGAAACCCGGCGCATCCGCCGGGTCGGCGGCAGCGAGGACATCCACCTCGACGTGCGCGTGGTGTCGGCCACCAACCGCCCGCACGGCGAGGCCATCGCCGCCGGCCGGTTGCGCGAGGACCTCTACTACCGGCTGGCGGAATTCCCGATGTCGGTGCCGCCGCTGCGCGACCGGCCGATGGACATCCTGCCGATCGCCCAGCTCTTCCTCGACCGGCTCAACCGCCGCTGCGGCACCCAGCGCGTGCTCACCCGCGAGGGCGCCGACCGGCTCACGCGCTACCGCTGGCCGGGCAACATCCGCGAGCTCAAGAACATCATCCAGCGCGCCTACATCCTGGCCGACGGCGACCTGGTGACGCCGGGCCTGCCGCTCGACGACGCCGCGCCCGCGTCCGAGACCGCCAGCACCATCACCTTCGCGGTCGGCACGCCGCTGCACGAAATCGAGCGGCGCATGCTGTTCAAGACCCTGGCCTACTTCGACAACAACAAGTCCAGGGCGGCGCAGGTGCTGGGCATCGCCACCAAGACGCTCTACAACCGCCTCAACAGCTACCAGGCCGAGCCGGCCGGCCAGCCTGCGCTGGGCGAAGGCTTCGAGGACGCCGAGGCAGGGGAGGCCGATGGAGACCGCACCTGAGCTGGCCCGCCTGTTCCCACCCGTCCTGCGCGCCTGGCTGGCGGCGCGCGGCTGCGAGGACGCCCGCTGGGTGCCGGCGGGCGAGCGCCCGCCCGCGCCCGAAGGCAGCCGCGTGTTCGACTTCCCCATCGACCTGCCGGGCAGCCCGCTGCGCTGGCTGGTGCTGCGCCTGCACTTCGCGCCGGGCTGCGGCCTGTCGCCCGACGAGCGCGGGCGCGTGGCCACCTACCTGGGCGCGCTGGCGCCGTTCCTGGCCGGCTGGTCGCCGGCCACCCGCGACCCGTGGGTGACGCTCTCGCGCGAGACGCTGATCGTGGTGGAGCACCAGGTGCGCAACTTCCTCAACTCGCTGCTCATGAACGCCGCGGTGCTCAGCCTGCACGCGGGCGGGGACGGGCCCGACCCGGTGCTCGAGCAGATCGAGAGCGACGGCCAGCGCTGCCTGGACGTGGTGCGGCAACTGCTGCATCCGCCGGCCTGAGCCGCGCTCAATGCCGCGCCCGGCGGCGGTCGAGCAGCAGCGGCCGGGCGTCGAAGCGCTGCAGCCGGCCGATGTCGGGGTGGCGCGGGTTGGCCAGGAGGTTGTACTCGCCCGGGCACACCGGACTGGGCACGCGCAGCAGCACCGATTCGCGCTGCGAGGCCCAGCGCACCACGTCGCGGCGCAGGCGCGCCACCGTCATCATGTCGCCGTCGGCGGCCACGCCCTCGAGCGCACGCATCAGGTGTGGCGCGAACGCCAGCCGCACCAGGCAGCGCGGCTCGTCCTCGGCGAAGCCGTGCAGGGTGAGCGCGTCGAGCGCCGCCAGCGCCGGGCTGGCGGCCAGCGACAGCGCCGGCATGTCGGTCGGCAGCCAGCGCTCCTGCCCGCGCGTGTGCCAGTCGGAGATCGACAGGCTGGCCATCGAGGCGCGCAGCACGACGAAGGCGGGCACCAGCTCGAGGTCGAGCAGGGGCGTGGATTCGTCGTCGTCCGATTCCAGCGCCTCGTCCAGGCCCGCCGGCAGCGGGTCGTCGCCCGACAGGTAGGACCAGGCCGCCATCACGCGGCGCCGCGCCTGCGGCCAGGGCAGCGCCGACAGCGTGCCCAGGTCGGCCCATTGCAACTCCAGTTCCCACTCCACGCTGGGGTCGAGCGCGCCGCCGTAGGCCGCGTGCGACAGGCAGGCGAGCGCGTAGGCCGGCGCGGCGTCTTCCCAGCTCGCGCCTTCCTCGGCGAGCTGGGCATGGTGCCACTGGGCAAACGCCGGGAAGCCGGACGGCATGCGCGTCATGCCCTGGAGTGGCAGGAATTTCGCGACGAAGTCGGATTCCACCGACAACACGTCCTGCATCGCACGGCGCAGGCCGTCCGGCCCCGGCGGGGGGACAGGCGGGGAGGGGGCATCAAGGACAATCGCTTGCTCGATCATGGTCGTCTCCAGGCGACGGGGTGGTCTGCCTGGAGTGCTGCACGAAGCTTGCCAAGCCCGGGAGGCCCGTTTCATGCGGGTTTCGCGCGTGCGCAACGGGTAAATGCTGCAAACACCGTGGCGCGTTTCCCCGGCTTCACGGCCCGCGGGTGATACTGCGTGCATGTTCGAACACACCTACGCCGCGCTCGGCGAAGACTTCGCCGCCCCGGCCCGGCCCATGCCGGTGGCCGCGCCGCGCCTTCTCGCCTGGAACGCGCCGCTGGCCGACGCGCTGGGCCTGCCGGCCGCCTGGCAGGCGCAGGCCGCGCAGCTGTTTTCCGGCAACACGCTGCCCGAGGGCGCAGAGCCGGTGGCGCTGGCCTACGCGGGCCACCAGTTCGGCCATTTCGTGCCGCGGCTCGGCGACGGCCGGGCCATCCTGCTCGGCGAGTGGCTGGCGCCCGACGGCCGTCGCGTCGACCTGCAGCTCAAGGGCGCCGGGCCCACGGCGTTCTCGCGCCGCGGCGACGGCCGCGCGGCGATCGGGCCGGTGCTGCGCGAGTTCCTGGTCAGCGAGGCCATGCACGCGCTCGGCGTTCCCAGCACGCGTTCGCTGGCGGCGGTGGCCACCGGCGACGTGGTGGTGCGCGACGAGATCCTGCCCGGCGCCGTGCTCGCCCGCGTCGCCGCCAGCCACGTGCGCGTGGGCACCTTCCAGTACTTCGCCGCGCGCGGCGAGGACGCCGCGGTGCGCGCGCTGGCCGACCACGTCATCGCGCGGCACTACCCGCCGGTGGCCGCGGCCGAAGATCGCTACCTGGCACTGCTCGAAGCGGTGGCGGCGCGGCAGGCGGCGCTGGTGGCGAAATGGATGCACGTGGGCTTCATCCACGGCGTCATGAACACCGACAACATGGCCGTGTCCGGCGAAACCATCGACTACGGGCCCTGCGCCTTCCTCGACGAGTACCACCCGGCCAAGGTCTTCAGTTCGATCGACCGCAACGGGCGCTACGCCTACGGCAACCAGCCGCCGATCGCGCAGTGGAACCTGGCGCGGCTGGCCGAGTGCCTGCTGCCGCTGTTCGCGCGCCAGGGCGACGAGGGCGTGGCCGATGCGCGGGCGGTGATCGAGGGTTTCGCCGGCCTGTACCAGCGCGCCTGGCTCGAGGGGCTGCGCCCGAAGCTGGGGCTGGCCGCGGCCGGCGACGACGACGAGGCGCTGGGCCGCGACTTCCTGGCGGCGCTGCAGGCCGTGGAGGCCGACTACACGCTGTCCTTCCATGCCCTGGCGGCGGCACTGGACGGCGAGGCCGCCGGGCTGCCGCGCACGCCGGCGATGGATGCCTGGCGCGCGCGCTGGCAGGCGCGGCTGGCCGCGGAAGGGCGGCCGGCGGAAGCCGTGCGTTCGACGCTGCGCGCCGCCAACCCGGCGGTGATCCCGCGCAACCACCAGGTCGAGGCGGCGCTTGGCGCCGCCGCCGCGGGCGACCTGCAGCCCTTCGAGGCCCTGCTGGCCGCCGTGCGCCGGCCGTTCGACGACGGCCCGGCGCAGCAGCCGTTCATGGCGCCGCCCGATCCCGGGCAGCGCGTACTGCAGACTTTCTGCGGAACCTGAGCCGCGCGCCTCAGCGCACGACCAGCACCGGCACGTTGCTCTGCGAGAGCACCTTGGCCGCCACCGAGCCCAGCAGCGCGCTGCTCAGCGCCGTGCGCCCGTGCGAGCCCATGATCACCAGGTCGAACTTGCCGGCCTTGGCGGCCTTGATGATCGCCGGCGCGGCATCGTCCACCGCGGTCTTCTCGGTGAACTCGAGCTTGGCGCGGCGCAGCGCGGTGCGCGAGGGCTTCAGGGCGAAGTCGTGGTTGCCCTGGTGGTACTTGCGGGTGCCTTCGAGGCCGAGTTCGGCCGCCACGCGGCGCATCAGCGGCACGTCGGCGTGCATCAGCACCAGGGTCGGCGGCTCGACCATCGACTTGGCCAGGTGGATGGCCACCTTCGTGGCTTCCTGCGCCGCCTTGCTTCCGTCAACCGCCAGCAGGATCTTCATGGTCTCGCGTCTCCGTCAGGGTGTCCTGCGTACAGATTACCCCGGCGGCGCCCGCGCGCCGAATCCTGCTCAGCGCATCGGGCGGCCGGGCACCAGGCGCAGGTGCCGGTACGCCTGCCGGACCGGCGCCGGCCCGAAGCTGACCTGGTCGCGGCCGGCGTCCTTGGCCTGGTAGAGGGCGTCGTCGGCCCGGCCCAGCCAGCGCTGCCAGTCATCGTCCGGGGCCAGGGTGGCCGGCTCGCCCAGGGCCAGGTGCGTGCGCGCGGCGTCGTCGATCTCGCCCTCCAGGCTGCGGCGGTTGCCCAGGCCGGTCAGGGGGTCGCGGGACGCAAGCTGCTCGAGCTTGCCGCGCTGGTTCTCGGTCAGGCTGGCGAAGATGTAGGCGTACATCATCACCAGCAGCGTGCTGACCAGGAAGGCGGTGGCGGGCATGAAGCCGCCCAGGTTGCCGAACGCGAGCTGGGCGGCCACCAGCACCAGGCTGCAGGTCACCGCCAGCCAGCGCGGCGCCAGCACGAAGTTGGCCAGGACCACCGCATACGCCCAGAACTGGCTGGTGGTGCCGACGGTTTCGGTCAGCAGCGCGCCGGTCGCCGACACGCCGACGGCGAGCACCTTGCCCACCAGCTCGCTGCGACCGGTGCGCCAGGCGTAGAGCACGCCGCCGGAGATCAGCAGCACCAGCACCGTGTCCAGCCCCGCCGCCACCCACTCGCTGTTGAGCGCGCGCATGAACGCGAACGGCGTGATCCCGGCGACCGCCAGCACGCCGAACATCAGGATCATCGCCAGCCTGGCGTCGGTGCCGATGTGGTGGACGAGTTTGTCGCGCAGGCTCATGGCCCGACTGTGCGTCGCGGCGCGGCCCGCGGACTGCGAACCGGATCAGGAATCCGCGATGGCCGGCGTGGCCGGATGCTGGATTTGTGCGGCCCCGCACATCCCCGCCGGGGCCCGCCTCAGGACTTAAGCCGCCAGCCGCTCAGGAAAATGGCCCGCACCGCGAGCAGGCACAGCAGCAGGAAGCCGATGATGGCCGCGAAGCTCACCACCACGTCCACGTCCGACTGCCCGAAGAAGCTCCAGCGGAAGCCGCTGATCAGGTAAACCACCGGGTTGAGCAGCGCGATCTTCTGCCACACCGGCGGCAGCATGTCGATCGAGTAGAACGCGCCGCCCAGGAAGGTCAGCGGCGTCATCACCATCAGCGGGATCACCTGCAGCTTCTGGAAGTCGGTGGCCCACAGGCCGATGATGAAGCCGAACAGGCTGAAGCTCACCGCCGTGAGCACCAGGAACAGGGCCATCGCCAGCGGGTGGGCGATCTCGTAGTCGACGAAGAAGCGGGCCGTGAGCAGGATCAGCAGGCCCAGCACCACCGACTTGGTGGCCGCCGCGCCGACGTAGCCCAGCACCGCCTCCACCCAGCCCACCGGCGCCGACAGCAGCTCGAAGATGGTGCCGGCCCACTTGGGCATGTAGATGCCGAAGGCGGCGTTGGAGATCGACTCGTTGAGCAGCGAGAGCATGATCAGGCCGGGGATGATGAAGGCCCCGTAGCTCACCCCGCCCACTTCGCCCATGCGCGCGCCGATGGCGGCGCCGAACACCACGAAGTACAGCGAGGTGGTGAGCACCGGCGAGACGATCGACTCGCCCAGCGTGCGGAAGGTGCGCGCCATCTCGAAGCGGTAGATGGCGCTGACGGCGTGCCAGTTCATGGCGTGCCCGCCTTGCCGCGGTGGACCAGGTTCACGAAGATCTCCTCGAGCGAGCTCTCTTGGGTGTTGAGGTCGCGGAAGTCGATGCCATGCTCGGCCAGGCGGCGCAGCAGGGTGGCGATGCCGGTGCGCTCGCCCTGGATGTCGAAGGTGTAGACCAGCGACAGGCCGTCTTCCGACAGCTCCAGCGGCTGCCCGGCCAGCTCCGGCGGGATCGCCGCCAGCGGCGCCTGCAGGTGCAGGGTGAGCTGCTTCTTGCCCAGCTTGCGCATCAGCGCGTCCTTCTCGTCCACCACCACCAGCTCGCCGTGGTTGATCACGCCGATGCGGTCGGCCATCTCCTCGGCTTCCTCGATGTAGTGCGTGGTGAGGATGATGGTGGTGCCTTTCCCGCGCAGTTCGCGCACCAGGCTCCACATGTCGCGGCGCAGCTCGACGTCCACGCCGGCGGTGGGCTCGTCCAGGAACAGGATGGCCGGCTCGTGCGCCAGCGCCTTGGCAATCAGCACCCGGCGCTTCATACCGCCCGACAGCGTCATGATCTTGGCGTCGCGCTTGTCCCACAGGCTCAGCGAGCGCAGCACCTTTTCCAGGTGCGCGTCGTCGCGCGGCTTGCCGAACAGGCCGCGGCTGAGCCGCACGGTGGCCCACACGGTCTCGAAGGAATCGGTGTTCAGCTCCTGCGGCACCAGGCCGATCTTCGCGCGCGCCTGGCGGAACTCGCGCACGATGTCGTGGCCGTCGGCCAGCACCGTGCCGCGGCTGGCGTTGACGATGCCGCAGACGATCGAGATCAGCGTGGTCTTGCCGGCGCCGTTGGGCCCGAGCAGGGCGAAGATCTCGCCGCGGCGGATGTCGAGGTCGACCGACTTGAGCGCGACGTGGCCGCTGGCGTAGGTCTTGCCCACGCCGCGGATGGAGAGGATCGGGTCGCCGGACGGCTGGTTCATCGGCGGGGCGTCACCAGGGTGCGTGGATAGGCAGTTCGAGCAGGCGGCCGTGGCGGTTGATGGCGGCCTGCACGTCCTCGCGTTCGAGCATCGCACGCCAGCGTGCATCCCGGGCCGGCTCGAGCGAGGCCGAGTCGCGGAAGCGCTGGACGGAATAGAGCGTGTCGCCGCGCTCCACGGGGTTTTCCAGGTTGGCGACCAGGGCCGCGGCCGCGGCATCGTCCTGGCCGCGGTCGAGCAGGGCCTCGGCGTACACCGACTCGCCCTGTTCGCGGTTGTCGCGCAGGTAGCCGAGCGCCGCGTCCGCCGCTTCCTGGTCGCCCAGGGCCAGCGCCGCGCGGTGCTGCACGCTGGCCTGCACCATGCGTCCGAACGGGCTCATCCGGCCGACCGACGCCGCCACCTCCAGGGCTTCGCGCGGCTGGCCGGCGCTGACCAGGTGATGGGCCAGGGTGAGCACCTGGCTGACGTTGTCCTGGCCATCCTCGCGGGTGGCAGCGGCCCGCCGGTACATCGCGATCGCTTCGTCCTTGCGGCCCAGCCGCACCAGCGCCTCGCCGGCGCGGTCGTAGAGCCAGGACAGCTGCTCGTGCTGGTCCACGTAGACGTCGCCCTTGAACGGGTTGTCGGCGATGGTCGCGGCGACCTGTTCGGCCAGGGCCACCACGTCCTCGTTCTCGCCCAGCATCAGCAGTGCCGATGCGTACTCGGCCTGGATGCCCACGACGCCGCTGTCGAGCAGGGCGCGGGCGCGAAGGTCGTCGGCGCGGCGCCGGGCCAGGCGCGGCAGCGCCTCGGCCGTGAGCGCGGGGTCGCGCACCGCGTCGTAGCGGCGGTCGGCCAGCAGCTCGATGACCAGGCGCGGGTGGGTGATGCCGGCCACCACTTCACGGGCCGCGGCCTGCTCGCCGCGTGCCAGGTGCTGGAGCGCCAGGTCCAGCCACAGCTCGTCGGCGGGGCCCGTCCAGGCCCACTCGAAGCCGCCTTCGTACAGGGTCTTGAGCAGGGCGTAGCGCGCCGGGGAATCGAAATCGGTGGCCCACACGGCCTGGGCCACGTCGAGGTCGTGGTCCTGGCGAACCTGCCGGGGCCAGCGCCGGAAGGCCTCGCGGAAGGTGTCGGCCACTTCGTCGTGCAGGCCCAGGTCGCGCGCGATGTAGGCGTGCATGGCCCAGTCCTCCAGCTCCGCGTCGGCGAAGCCGGTCGTCAGGCGGGCATGGCGCAGGCCGCGCGGCAGGTCGCCGGACCAGGCGGCGTAGCGGGCGATGTAGGCGTGCAGGCGTCGCTGCGCCGTCGGCGCGAGGGACGCGCCTTCCGGCAGCTCGAGCGCCTCGGCCAGCCGGTCGGCGGCCGCCGAGAAATCCTCCCGGCCTGCGGCCTGGTCGGAAGCGCGCACCTTCGCCAGCACGGCGTCCGGCACCGGGGCCGGCTGGGGCGCCTGCGCGGCGCCGGCGCCGGACAGCGCCAGCAGGCCGGCAAGCGCGAGTGCGCGCAGGGCGGTCACCCGGCGTCGGCCTCGTCGAGGAACCACACCTCCACCGTGCCATTGGCCTTCATGGTCATGGCGTTGCCGCGGCGGTCGAGCGACTTGCCCACCGGCAGCCGCACCCAGCCCTCGGAGATGCAGTATTCCTCGACGTTGTTGCGCTCGATGCCGTTGAAGCGCACGCCGATGCCGCGGGCCAGGGTGGCCTCGTCGTAGTGCGGGCTGCGGGGGTTGACGCTCAGGCGGTCGGGCGGGGTGTTGCTCATGGTCGGGTTTCCGGGGTTTTTGCGGCCTCCGATGATAGCCAACCGGCCGGGCGCGGCATACGCAATCGGCGGCAGGGACCGGACGCGGCGGCGCCCGTTTGTCCGGGGATGCGAAAAAACCCGGGTTTTAGCCCATTTTCCCCTTGGCGGCGGCTCCGCCATGCCCTACATTCGTCGTGCCGGGGGGGAAACCCAAGGCACCCCAAAACCCAATCAGAACCACGGGAACAAAATAATGGCTACCAAGAAAGCTGCGAAGAAGAAGGCTGCCCCGAAGGCCGCTGCCAAGCCGGCCGCGCCGAAGCCGATCAAGGAAGCCCTGAGCAAGTCGGGCCTGGTCTCGCACATTGCCGAGGGTACCGGCGTCGCCGCGAAGGACGTGCGCGCTGTCCTGGGCGCGCTCGAGGGCGCGGTGCACGGCTCGGTCTCGAAGAAGGGCGCTGGCAGCTTCACCCTGCCGGGCCTGCTGAAGATCACCGTCGTCAACGTTCCGGCCAAGCCGAAGCGCAAGGGCATCAACCCGTTCACCAAGGAAGAGCAGTGGTTCGCCGCCAAGCCGGCCACCGTCAAGGTGAAGGTGCGTCCGCTCAAGAAGCTCAAGGACGCCGCGGCCTGAGGCCCGGCCCGCGGCCTGGCGCCGCGGATCGTCCGCGACACGACGGGGTGGGTGCTTCGGCACCCGCCCCGTTTCTTTTCCGGCGGCTCAGCCGGGCCGTTCGATCGAGTACACCACCAGCTCGTCCTTGCCGACCTGGCGCAGCCCCAGGCTGCGCATGCCCAGTGACTCGAGCAGCCTGCGCGAGGCGAGGTTGGTCTCGTTGACGATCGCCAGCAGCCGGGGCGGCTGCAGCGCCCCGAAGGCATGGGCCAGCACCAGCCGCGCTGCTTCGCCGGCCAGGCCGCGGCCACGCCACGCCGGCAGGAAGGCGTAGCCGATGTCGGGTTCGGGCAGGGTGTCGCGGCGGATCACGCCACAGACGCCGGCCACTTCGCCGCCGGGCTTGGCCTCCACGGCCCACATGCTGTAACCGTGCTCGCGGTAACCGGCCAGCGGGCCGGCCTCGAGGTAGGCCCGGGCCTGCTCCGGCGTGCGTACGCCGCGGTCGCCGATGTTGGCGATGAAGTCGGGGTCGTTGAGCAGTTCGAGCAGGAAGCCGGCGTCGTCGGCGCGCAGTTCGCGCAGGCGCAGGCGGTCGGATTCGGGCAGTGGCTGTGGCATGGGCGGCTCCGTGCGGGCCGCCCGATTATCGCGCGGCTCAGGGCCGGGCGAGCGTCACCCGCTGGATGCCGTCGAACTCGTCCACGCGCCGCTGCTGGGGCGGGGAGCGCCGGTCGGCGGGAGCCACCTCGGCGACCAGGTCGCGGGCGTCCATGCGCACGGCTTCCGGCACGACGATGCGGAACGTCACCGTAGCCGACGCCGAAACCTTGCCACCCTGCGGCGCCAGCGAAACTTCGCCCTGGGCCAGCGCCGGCTGGGCGAAGGCAAGCAGCAGGGCACACAGCGCGGCGAGGCGGGGGAGCTTGGCGATCCGGTGCTTGCGTTCCACGTTCATGGTGCTGCTCCGCTTGCTTTTCGGTCGCGCCGTGCGGGGGGGCGGGCGATCCTTGGAGAGCAGTCTAGGAAGCGGTGCACGTGACGGGTGCGCAGCGGCTCACACTTGCCAACTGTGGGAACACACGCACACTTCCCGACAAAACCGGCGATGCGCCACGGTTTGGATTTGCGGGCAGTCACACTTCCACGCGAAAGCGTGATGTCCGGCCAAACCCAGGCTGAATGCACCGGTTCCCAATCCAACGCGCGGATGCTCGCGCATCGGCCATCGGTGCTCGGCGGGAAGCGTGTAAAACAGTTTCGGTGGCCGAAGGGCCGGCGCTAGCTCGTCGTGGCGCCGGCCAGGCCCGGATCGCTGGTGCCGTGGGTGCGCACGCGGTCGCGCCCGGCATGCTTGGCCTGGTAGAGCGCGTCGTCGGCGCGGCTGAGCAGGGTCAGGAAGTCATGGCCGCACTGGCGCGTGCCGACCACGCCGAAACTGGCGGTGACGGTGAACGAATGCCCGGTCGGCGCGGTGTCGATGGCGGCGATGCGCTTGCGGCAGGCCTGCGCCAGCGCCACCGACGAGGCCAGCTCGCAGCCGACGAGCAGGATGGCGAACTCCTCGCCGCCCAGGCGGCCGAGCACGTCGTGCTTGCGGCAGACCTCGCCGCAGGCGCGCGCGACCTCCTTGAGCACCCAGTCGCCGACGGCGTGCCCGAAGCGGTCGTTGATGGACTTGAACTCGTCGAGGTCGAACATCACCAGGCCGGCGTCCTCGCCGTTGCGCTTGCCCAGGGCCAGCAATTCCTCGGCGCGGTGGCTGAAACTCATGCGGTTGGGGATGCCGGTGAGCGCGTCGGTTTCCGCCAGGCGCCGGAACAGGCGCTGCGAACGCTGCGCCCGCCAGGCCCAGGTGCCGATGGCGCCGAGCAGCACCACCAGCAGCGCGAGCAGCAGGTGGTTGATGCGCGACGACAGCGTCGCCGCCTGTTCGCGCAGCTGCAGCAGCTGGTTCTCGCGGTTGAGCAGGTCGATCGCCTGTTCCTTCTCGCGCGTCTCGGCCATCACCTGCTGGTAGGCCAGGGCCCGCGCGGACACCTCGTCGAGGTGAGCCTTGTCGGCCGCGGCGTAGTTGATGTGGTGGGCCAGGGCGGCGGCGTTGTCGCCGCGCTGCAGCGCCACCTCGTAGAGCACCCGGTGCGCGGCCACCAGCTGGGCCGAACCGCGGATGCCCGCCGCATGGTCGAGCGTACGCCGGGCGAAGGTTTCGGCCTGCACGTAGTCACCGGTCGCGAAGCTCATCTCGGCCAGATTCGAATACACAAAGCCGATCAGCGAGGGGTAGCGCGTGGCCTCGATCTCGGGCAGGTGCCGCATGAGCAGGGCGATGCCTTCGTTCCGCTCGCCGTGCTGGAAGGTCACGCGTGCCTTGTACATGCGCCCGTAGTTGGTCATCACCGGCTCGCCGGCGGCGATGCATCGGCTGATCTGCTCGTCGATGAAGGCCATCCGGTCGGCCAGCTTGCGCTGCCCCCAGAGCGACTCGAGCAACAAGGCGCCACCGAAGCAGGCCGTGCGGCCCGTCGGCTGGTCGGCGAGCATGAGCTCGGCGAAACGCTGGCCCTCCTCGAACTGCCCGACCAGGTTGGAGATGGTGCTGGCCGCGGCCCAGCCGTGGTGCCTGATCTCGGGATTCCCGATCTCGTCGATGATGGCGAGCATCTCGTTCATGTAGCGCACGCCCTCGCTGAACTCGCGGGTGACCGCCATCGAGTTGACCATCAGCGCCGCGGCGCGGAAGCGCACCTCCACGTGCTCCGAGCTTTCGAACAGTTCGCGTGCCGCCTCGACGCCAAGGTCGAAGCGCCCGCTGTAGGACAGTTGGTAGGCCTTGAGGTAGGCCAGTTCGTCGCGCTGGCGCGTCGAGGCCGAATCCAGGCTGGCGTTGAGCTGGCCCAGCAGTTCGTTGAACTGCTGCGGGTCGGCGCTGCGCACGGCCTCGGCCTGGCGCAGCATGGCCTCGAAGGCCGGCGACGCACCGGCGCGTGGCGATGCCCCGAGGAGCATCGCCACGGCCATGGCGGTGGCGTACCAGGCGCGCATGCCGGTCCGGCCGGTCGCCTCAGTGCAGGCCGGTGCGGCGCACCGACTCGGACGGCTCGTCGTCCGCCGGGCTGTCGCGGTCTTCTTGCTCGTCGTCCTTGCGCTTGTTGTCGTCGTCGGCCGGGAACAGCATGCAGATCATCTTCGGGCGGCCGCCCAGCAGCCCGCCCAGGGCGTCGGCATCACGCGCCAGCAGGGCCTCGCGCGCGGCATCGTCGAGCGCCAGCCCGTCCACGGCGGCTTCGAAGGCCTCGCCTTCCAGGGATGCGAGCGTCGGGTCTGCGCCCAGGCGCTCGAGGAATTGGATTACGTTCGACATCACTTGCTCCCCTTGGTGGTGGTTGGATCAGTGGGTGGCGGCAGCAGCCAGCCTTTCGGCTTCGTCGAGCTCCGCCAGCCGAGCCAGCAGCGCGTCGTTGCGCTCGGGCTTGCGGCAGGGCGGCAAGACCAGCGTGGTCTGGGCATCGAGCCGGGCCCCCGGCAGCCCGTGCAGCGGCAGGCGTTCGATGCGCGGGCGATGGATCGGCAAGGTGGCCGCCTCGTACAGAAGGCACTCATGGTCCAACGGGTAGTCGCCGGCCAGCAGGTCAACCAGCAGCTGGCGATGCGCGGGGCCGGTGGCGAAGCGCCGGAAGCCGCGGTCGCCGGCGACGCCGGGTTGCCAGACCACCAGCCAGGCGCTGGTGTCGATGCGGCGCCGGTAGAACATCAGCTGGCTGGCCTCGAAATGCTGGCAGCCCGATTCGCCCGGGTCGATGCCCAGGTCGGCGTAAAGGCAGTCCTCGGCCGAGATGCCGGGTTCCATCACGGCCTGGAAGCCTTCCTCGCGGGCGAGGGCGACGGCGCGATGCGGGGCCTGGGCGAACACGCCCGGGTGGCCGTAGAACGCGCCGCAGACGCGCTTGCCGGCCCGGACCTCGGCCAGCATCGCCTCGACCATCTCGCGGTAGGTATCGGTGCGGGCCTTGCCCTCCCGGTAGAGCGGCTGCAGGCTGCGCACGTCCGGGTGCATCTGCTGCACCCACAGTTCGACCAGCGGGTCGGACACGGCCACGAACACCACGTCGGCCGCTTCGATGTGGCCGCGCGCGCGTGGCGCGAGGTGTGCACCCAATGTCATGCCCAGGCCGACGCAGGCCAGGCTGCCGCGCTTGTCCATCTTCCCCGGGGCTCCATTTGCTGCCCTGCGAGAGTATCGGAACGGGCAGGGGGCGGCCAGCAGCCGGGCCATTCGGCAATTGCGCGGCCGGCCGATTGGTAGCAGTGTTCCGGGCAAGCCAACGCCGCGCGCCCGCCATGAGCACCGACACCGAGATCCTCAGCCGCCTCGAGACCCTCAACGCCATCGGCGTGGCCTTGTCGCACGAGCGCGACCTGGCCACCCTGCTCGAGCGCATCCTCGAGGCCGCGCGCAACTTCGCCGATGCCGACGGCGGCACGCTCTACCTGGTCGAGGGCGACGTGCTGCGCTTCGAGGTGCTGCGCAGCGGCTCGCTGGGCTATTTCATGGGCGGGCGGCACGGCGAGCCGATCAGCTTCCCGCCGATCCCCATGCACCGCGAGGACGGCAGCCCGAACGACTCGATGGTGGTGGTGCATGCCGCGCTCACCGGCCGCACCGTCAACATCGCCGACGCCTACGACGCCGAGGGCTTCGACTTCAGCGGCACGCGGGCCTTCGACGCGCGCACCGGCTACCGCTCGAAGTCCTTCCTGACCGTGCCGATGAAGGACCACGACGGGCGGGTGATCGGCGTGCTGCAGCTGCTCAACGCCATCGGCCCCGACGGCGGCATCCGCCCCTTCGGCCCGGCCATCCAGCAGCTGGTGGAGTCGCTGGCCTCGCAGGCGGCGATCGCGCTCAACAACCGCCGGCTGGTCGACCAGCTCGAGAACCTGTTCGAAGCCCTGATCAACCTGATCAACACCGCCATCGACGAGAAGTCGCCCTACACCGGCGGCCACTGCGAGCGCGTGCCGGCCCTGACCACCCTGCTGGCCGACGCCGTGGCGCGCACCACGGTGGGCCCGCTGGCCGACTTCAGCATGGACGAGGCCGACCGCTACGAGCTCAAGATCGCCGGCCTGCTACACGACTGCGGCAAGATCACCACGCCGGTGCACGTGGTGGACAAGGCCACCAAGCTGCAGACGCTGTTCGACCGCATTGAGCTGGTGGACACGCGCTTCGAGGTGCTCAGGCGCGACGCCGAGATCGCCCACCTGCGCGGCGAGCTCGACGCCGCCGCCTACGCCGCGCGCCTGGAGCAGCTCGACGACGACCGCGCCGCGGTGCGCCAGGCCAACACCGGCGGCGAGTTCATGGACGATGGCCGCATCGACGCGCTGCGCCGCATCGCCCGCTACACCTGGCGTGGCCCCGACGGCCGCGAGCAGCCCTTCCTCTCGGCCGACGAGCTGGAAAACCTGTGCATCCGCCGCGGCACGCTCAACGAGGCCGAGCGCGGCATCATCAATCACCACATCACCATGACCATCCGCATGCTCGAGGCGCTGCCCTGGCCGGCGCACCTGCGCAACGTGCCCGAGTACGCCGGCGGCCACCACGAGCGCATGGACGGCAAGGGCTACCCGCGCGGCCTGACCCGCGAGCAGATGAGCGTGCAGGCGCGGGTGATGGGCATCGCCGACATCTTCGAGGCCCTCACCGCCGCCGACCGGCCCTACAAGTCGGGCAAGACGCTCAGCGAATCGCTCGCCATCCTCGGCCGGATGAAGCTCGACCATCATGTCGACCCGGACCTGTTCGACGTGTTCCTGCGCGAGCGCGTCTACCTCGAATACGCCGTGCGCTTCCTGCCGCCGGAGCAGATCGACGCGATCGACTGGGCGAAGATCCCCGGCGTCTCCGCCGAACTGGCCGCCGAACTGGCCGCCGCCGACGCCTGCGCCCCCGCCTCTCTGTAGGAGCGCGGCGGGTCTGCGGCACCGCGTTTCGCGGAACTTCAGCGCCGGCGGTGCAGTCTCCATGAAGGTGCCTTCAAGGAGGATGTAATGGCCAAGCGAATCAATCCCGGCCCGGTGCTGGCCGTCGTTTTCCTGGGCGTGGCCGGCGTGCTCGCCTGGAAGTACTACCCGCGCGAGGCGCCGGCGCCGGCGCCCGTGGCCCAGCCGGCCGCCCCTCCGGCCGCCGAACCGGCGCCGCCGCCGGAGCAGTACCCGATCGAGGCCGTGCCTGTGGTTCCGGAGGAGGCCAGCGAGCCGCTGCCGGCGCTGGAGGACAGTGATCCGGTCGCCTGGGCGGCGCTGTCGGCCCTGCTCGAAGGCGGCGACCTGGCGCAGTGGCTGCTGCCCACCCATCTGGTGCAGCGCCTGGTGACCACCATCGACGCACTGCCGCGGCGCGACATCACCCGGCAGGTCTACGCCGCCCGGCCGATCGCCGGCGAGCTGGTGGTGTCCGAGGCCGCGGGCACGCGCTACCTCGACGCCGCCAACTTCGCGCGCTACGACGCCGCGGTGGCCGTGTTCGAACGCATCGACCCGCGCGCGCTGGTGTCGGCCTACGTGCGCCTGTACCCGCTGTTCGAGCAGGCCTGGCGCGAGATCGGCCCGCCCGGGCGCCGCTTCAACGACCGCCTCGTCGAGGTGATCGACCACCTGCTGGCCGCGCCCGCGGTGCAGGGGCCGATCGCGCTGGTGCCGGCCGAGGGCCGGCCGCGCTGGGAGTTCGCCGACCCGCGGCTGGAGCAGGCCTCGATCGGCCACAAGGCGCTCTGGCGCATGGGGCCCGACCACGCCACGCGCGTGAAGGCCAAGCTGGCGCAGCTGCGCGAACTGCTGGCGGCGCAGCGCCCGGCCGCCTGAGCACGATGCCGCCGGCCTGCGTTAGGCTGGCGGCATGTCGCCCCTGCAAGCCATCGGCCGCCGCCTGGCCCATTTCCTGGCCAAGCCGCGCGAACGCAGCAGCCACCTGCCCACCAGTCCGCCGCAGATGCTGGCGGCCACCCTGCGCAAGGGCGACGTGCTGCTGGTCGAGGGCAGCAGCCGCTTCGCCACCGCCATCAAGTACCTGACCCAGTCGACCTGGTCGCACGCGGCCCTGTGCATCGGCGATGCGCTGGGGCCGCCGGCGCCGGGCGAAGAAGCGCGCACTTTCGTGGACGTGGACGTGGTCGAGGGCGTGCGGACGGTTCCGCTGTCGGCCTTCGCGGGCCTGCATGCACGCATCTGCCGGCCGGTGGGCCTGTCGGAGGCCGAGCGCGACGCGCTGGTGCAGTTCATGCTCGAGCGCAAGGGCCGGATCAGCTACGACCTCAAGAACATCCTCGACCTGGCCCGCTACCTGGTGCGCACGCCGCCGGTGCCGGGCTCGCTCAAGCGGCAGATGCTGGCGCTGGGCAGCGGCGAGCCGACCAAGGCGATCTGCTCGAGCCTGCTGGCGCAGGCCTTCGAATCGATCCGCTACCCGATCCTGCCCGAGATCGAGCGCGTCGACCCGAGCACCGAGCAGGGCCGGCGCGCGCGCAGCGAGATCCTGCACATCCGCCACCACAGCCTGTACGCGCCGCGTGACTTCGACGTCTCGCCTTTCTTCGAGATCGTCAAGCCGCGCCTGGCCCAGGGCTTCGACCACCGGGCGCTGGAGTGGCACGTGCCGGTGGCTCAGTCGCCCGAGCCGGCCTCCTCGGCCACCCTGCGCGAGAGCCAGGCCTCGCCGCCCTCCGCGTAGGCCACGCAGGCGTTCGCGTCGAGCAGGGCGTTGCGCGAGGGATCGGCCTCGCGTTCGGCGAGCTTCCCGAACAGGCCCGAAAAACCGGGGTGCGCCGACACCAGCAGGTCGCAGGGCAGGGCGGCGACGCGGGCGATGGTGGCGCGGAAGGTTTCGATGCGCGCGGGTTCGTCGGTGAAGCGGAAGCCGGGGGCCGAGACCGCGGTCAGGCTGTCGGCGTAGACGAGGTCGCGGCAGTCGTCGCCGGCGCAGCTGCGCCAGCTCCAGGTGCTGCCGCCCGGCGTGTGGCCGGGGCTGGCGAGCATCGTGAACGTGGTGCCGCCGAGCATGAGCGTGTGACCGTCGGCGACCACCTGCACCTCGCGCACGGGCGGATAGCCATTGACCTCGTCGCCGAAGCCGGCCTGCGGGTCGTCGTGGGTGGTCGAGCCGCGCCGCAGCGCCTCGGCGCCGGCGGCGGTGGCCAGCACCGGCGCGCCGCTCATGCGCTGCAGCGCCGCCAGGCCGCCGGCGTGGTCGAAGTGGGCATGCGAGTTGAGCAGGTAGCGCACCTGGGCCATGTCGAAGCCCAGCGCCTCCACGTTGGCGGCGATCAGGGGCGCCGACTGCGGCAGGCCGCCGTCGATCAGCACCAGGCCGTCGGACGTCGCCACGAGCACCGCCGACAGGCCGCGCGTGCCGACGTACCAGCTGTCGCCGTGCAGGCGGAAGGGCGCCTGCGGCTCGTTCCAGCCCGGGCAGGCGCGGCATTCGATGGCCGCGGTGTCGGCGCCGGTGGTGGCCAGGACCAGGCCCAGGGCGAGGGTCAGGGACATTGAGGATCTCCGGTGTGGGCCAGGCGGGGATCGTCCCGGCCGGTCAGGGCCATGTTCGACCGTGAAGATGGCTTTTCGCGGGCAGGCCGCCCCCGCTTGACTGGCGTCGTCCGCTGCCTGACCTTGTCGGGCAATGGATCCCGGACCCCACCCGCCATGAGCCCCGACGGCACCGCCCGCGGGCACCCGGCGCTGCGCGCCTGGCGGCTGTCGCAGATCGTGGCCGATACCTACGAGCGCTCGAAGCTGGCGGGTTTCCTGTACCTGTTCGGCTGGGTGGTGGTGGGCTGGCTGGCCGATGCGCACCGGATCGCGCCGGTGCCGGCGGTGGCGATGGCGGTGGTGTTCCTGGCCCTGGGCGTGATGCGCCTGGCGATGCGGCCGCCGCCGCGCGAGGACGAAGCCGCCAACCGCCGCTGGCTGCGCAACTACGCCTGGGTGCTGCCGTTGGCGCCGCTGGCCTGGGCCGGCCTGCAGGCCTGGCTGCTGCTCGACGCGCGCTTCAGCCAGCCGGTGCGGATGGCCTCGCTGGTGGCCACCATCGGCTACGCCACCGTGTTCGTGAACGTCTACACCACCGTGCGGCATTTCGCCGCGGTGGGCGCCGGCGTGCTGTTCCTGCCGCCGCTGGTGCTGGTCTGGCTCGACCCTGGCCAGCAGGCGCTGGCCGTGGCGATGACCTTTTACGCCGTCTATCTGGTGGGCGCACTGGTGCGCACCCACGCCGAATACCGACGCCGGCTGGACCTGGACGTGGCGCTGCGCGAGCAGCGCGATCTCTACGAAGGCCTGAGCCGCACCGATCCGCTGACCGGCCTGGCCAACCGCCGCCAGTTCACCGCCCGGCTCGATGAACTGGCCGCGCGCGCCGGCCGGGGCGGCCCGGGCTTCACCCTGGTGATGATCGACGTCGACCACTTCAAGCGCGTCAACGACGACCACGGCCACCTCGCCGGCGACGCCTGCCTGGTCGGCCTGGCGCAGCGGCTGCAGGCGGTTTTCCCGCCCGACTGCAGCCTGCTGGCGCGGCTGGGCGGCGAGGAGTTCGGCGTGCTGCTCGAGGGCGATGCCGCCAGCGCGGCCGCATCCGCCGAGGCCCTTCGCCGCAGCCTGGCGGCGGGGGCCATCGACTGCGGCGGCGTGGTGGTGCGGGTGACGGTGAGCGTGGGCGTCGCCGGTTTCGACCCCGTGCGGCATGGTGACGGCGAGGGCCTTTACCGCGCCGTCGACCGCGCGCTCTACGAGGCCAAGGGGGCGGGGCGCGACCGCCTGGCGATCGCCTCCTGAGCGCAGGCGTTAGACTCGTCGGCCCGCCGCACACCGAGCACGACCTTGCCGCACGGCCACTCCGACCCCGCCCTCGACACCCTGCTGCTGGTGCCGGATTCCGGCGCGCTGGCCTGGCCGGCACCGGGCGCCACGTTGTTCCTGCGCGCCCGCGCCGGCGTCGCCCTCAACGCCGCGCGCGTGCACCGGCCGGTGTGCGAGCAGAGCTTCAAACCCTTCGCCGACGCGCTGGCCCAGGATGGTTTCAACGTCTCGGACGCCAGCGAGGGGCGCTTCCCGCTGGTGATGCTGCTGGCGCCGCGCCAGCGCCTGGAGGCGCGCGCGCTGCTGGCCCGCGCCGTCTCGCAGTGCGCGCCCGGCGGCGTGGTGCTGGCCTGCGTCGGCAACAAGGAAGGTGCGCGCACGATGCAGGACGACCTGGCCCGGCTGGCCGGGCCGGTGCAGGTGCTGTCGAAGAACCATTGCCGCGCGGTCTGGACCGCGCCGCTGGGCGGTGCCGTCGATGCGGCGCTGCTGGCCGGGTGGCTGGCGCTGGACGCGCCGCGGCCGATCCTGGACGGGCGCTTCGTGAGCCGCCCCGGCCTGTTCGCCTGGGACCGCATCGACGCGGCCTCGGCGCTTCTGGCCGCCCACCTGCCGGCCGACCTGGCCGGCCACGGCGCCGACCTCGGCGCCGGCTGGGGCTACCTGGCCGCCGAGGTGCTTGCGCGCTGCCCGGGCGTCACCGGCCTGGACCTGTACGAGGCCGAGGCGCGCGCGCTGGAACTGGCGCGCCGCAACCTGGCCGGCGCAAGCGTGCCGCTGGGGTTCCACTGGCACGACGCCACCACCGGGCTGGCCGGCCGCTACGACTTCATCGTCACCAACCCGCCTTTCCACCAGGGCCGCGCCGACCAGCCCGAGCTGGGCCAGGCCTTCATCGCCGCCGCGGCCGCCGCGCTGCGCCCGGGCGGACGCCTGCTGCTGGTGGCCAACCGCCACCTGCCCTACGAGCAGGCGCTGGCGCGCGGCTTCGGCCAGGTGCGCAAGCTGGCCGACGCCGACGGCTTCAAGGTGGTCGAAGCAACGAGGGTGGGCGCATGAAACTGGTGAAGCTGCTCGCCAACCTCGGCTATGGCAGCCGCAAGCAGGTGGCGCTGATGTTCCGCGAGGGCCGCGTCACCGATGCCGACGGCGAGGTGCTGTACGCCGACGACGTGGTGGAACCCGCGCTCGTGCGCGTCGACGACGAGCCGCTGGATCCGGCGCCGGGCCTGCTGCTGGCCCTGCACAAGCCGCTGGGCTACACCTGCTCGACCAAGGACCCGGGGCGCGTGGTCTACGACCTGCTGCCGCCGCGCTTCCGCCTGCGCAACCCGGTGCTCTCCACCGTCGGCCGGCTCGACCGCGACACCTCGGGCCTGCTGCTGATGACCGACGACGGTGCGCTGCTGCACCGGATCATTTCGCCCAAGTCGAAGCTGCCCAAGGTCTACGAGGCCACGCTGGCCCAGGACCTGCGCGGCGACGAGGCCGCGGTGTTCGGCAGCGGCACGCTGATGCTCGAGTCGGAAACCACGCCGCTGGCGCCGGCCGGTTTCGAGGCCCTGGGCCCGCGCCGGGCGCGCCTGGTGCTGCATGAAGGCCGCTACCACCAGGTGCGGCGCATGTTCGCGGCGGTGGGCAACCACGTCGAGGCGCTGCACCGCACGCAGGTCGGCGGGTTCGCGCTCGGCGACCTGGCGCCGGGGCAGTGGCGGGCGCTGGACGAGGCCGATCGCGCCACGCTGTTCGACGCCGACGCCTCCCTGTAGGAGCGCCTTCAGGCGCGAATCTTTTGCCTTTGCCTTCGGCAAAGAAGGGCTTCGCGCCTGAAGGCGCTCCTACAAGGGCGCGGCGGCGGCTCAGTCGCGGAAGTTGTCGAACTGCAGCGGGATCTCGAGGTCGGTCTTCTTCAGCAGTGCGATGGCGTCCTGCAGGTCGTCGCGCTTCTTGCCGCTGACGCGCAGCTTGTCGCCGTTGATCTGCGCCTCGACCTTGAGCTTGGCTTCCTTGAGCGTGGCGACGATCTTCTTGGCCAGCTTCTGCTCGATGCCCTGCTTGATGGTGATCTTCTGGCGCGCCTGGGCCAGGTTCACCTCCGGCTCGCCCACGTCCAGGCAGCGGATGTCGATGCCGCGGGCCACCAGCCGGCCGCGCAGGATGTCGAGCATCTGCTTGAGCTGGAAGTCGCTGGGGGCCTTCTGGGTGACCACGAAGCCGTCGAGCTCGAAGCTGGCGTCCTGGCCCTTGAAGTCGAAGCGGTTGCCCAGCTCGCGGTTGGCGGTGTCGACCGCGTTGGTCAGTTCGTGCTTGTCGACTTCGGAGACGACGTCGAAGGAAGGCATGGCATGGCACCCGATTGGAGATCGCCGCGATTCTATCCGAGCCTGAAGCGGTGTTCAGCCTGCTGAACACGCGGCAGCCCTTCACGCCGGCGAAACGAAGGATTCAAGGGCAATTCAGTGCCCCGGCGACAACCATTCCCCCCGTGGCCGGCAACTTCAGTCCGCGCCCGCCTCCCGAGGGACTGACGATGAAAAAGTTTATGGTGTTTTCCCTGGCCGCCCTGGTCGCCGGCGCCGCCGCGCTGCCGGCGCAGGCCGACGACCCGCGCCTGCGTGGCGTGGCCGCGGCGGTTGCCGCCAGCAGCGACGATGGCCGCGAATGGCGCGGCGAGCGTCGCGACAACCGGGGCGAACGCCGCGACGGCCGCCACGACCGGTGGGACGACCGCCGCGATGACCGCCGCGAGGTGCGCCATGACCGCCGCGACGACCGTCGCGACTGGCGTGGCGACCGCCGCGATGACCGTCGTGACTGGCGCCAGGACAACCGCAACGACCGCCGCGACTGGCGCCCCGACCACCGCGACAACCGCCGCTACGCGCGCCACGACGACCGCCGCTGGCGTGGCAACCACTGGCGCCCCGAGTACCGCTACCGCGCCCCGGCGCGCTACGTGTACCCGCCGGGCCATCGTGCCTACCGCTGGCACGTCGGCCACCGCCTGCCGTCGGCGTACTACGGCCGCCCGCACTACTACGTCGACTATCGCCACTACCACCTGCCGCCGCCGCCCTACGGCCATCGCTGGGTGCGCGTGGACAAGGACGTGATCCTGGTCGCCATCGCCACCGGCCTGGTGCTGGACGTGCTCTACGACCTCTACTACTGAGCGTCGTTTCGAAGTGTCCCCGAGGGGCCGGCCATGCCGGCCCCTCTTCGTTTGACGACGGCCTGCGTGGCCGCCGGCCGGCTCAGCCGCCCGCGGGCGGGATCGGCGTGTAGCCGCTGCGCATCGGCGGCATGTTGCGGATCGGCGTTTCGGTTTCGAAGCCGCCTTCGCGGCAGGTGTAGCGCATGCGCATCGGTCCGGCCGTCCCGGCGGCTCCCAGCGGCATGCCAATGGACGGGCCGCCCGGCGGCGTCACGGTGGCCCGGCCCGACATGGTTTCGGTGTCGGGGCATAGGTTGAGCTGGCCGCCCTCGGCGGACCAGCGGCCGGAGGCCACGGCCGTGAGCTGTCCGATGCCGCGGGTGATGCCGTCGGAGCCGTCGGCCTCGAAGCGGCCGCGCGCGGTCATGCGTCCGGCCTGGTAGCGGCCGTCGGCCCCGAGCAGCAGGGTTTCGCCGGCCTGCTCGACCTGGGTCATGCGCACGTTCGGCGGCAGGTTGTCGCGCAGCCACTGCGCCGCGCCACCCGAGCTCAGCTGCCAGTGGCCGACCAGGCAGGCATCGGTGCGCACGCTGCCGGCGCAGTCGCCGCAGCCGCTGCGCCGGGTCGCGGCCAGGCGCAGTTCCGTGCGCGAGTTCGCGGCCAGCAGTGCCGCGAACCGCCAGGTGTCCGGGTCGCCGGCCTGGGTGTCGAGGTCGGCCGGGAACGGCCCCCAGTCGGCGCCGTCGTCGGGCCGCGCACCATGCCAGCGGGCCGGGCTGGCGCCGAGGTCCCAGTCGCCGCAGCCGATCCGGACCCGTGCGCGTTCGAGCACGAAGGGCCGCAGCGCCACGCGCTGGGTGGTGCTGCCGTCCCAGGCCCACTCCGGGCCATCGCGGGGCGACACCCGGAACGCGCCGGCCGGCCGGTGGATGCGCCCGTCGAGGTAATCGCGGGCGAAGGCCTGCCAGTCGGCTTCCGGCAGCGCAGCGGCCAGCGCCACTTGCTGCGCCGCTTCGCCCGCCTCCTGCGAGAGCGAAGCCAGGAAGGGCATCACGCCCTCGCTGCCGCGCTGGTCGGCCAGCCAGAGGAAGAAGACCAGGTTCTGGTAGGTCATGCGGGTCAGCGGCATGTCCGGCGAGTCGTCGTCGAAGGCATCGGCGCGCCGCTGGAAGTAGGCCGGGTCCGGCACGGCCATCGACGCGAACCAGTCGGCCGAGCCCTCGAGCCACCAGGCGGGGCCGCGGGCGGTCACCAGGGCGTCGAGGATGCGCGGGTCGAAGGTCGAGCGCTGCACGCAGTGGAAGAGTTCGTGCGCGACCACGGCCGCGGCGTGGGACAGGTCGGCGCCCGGGCCCATGGCGTAGAAGATCACCTGGCATTCGCCGTGGTTGCCGGCGAAGTTGGCCATGCCGGCGATGCCGCCGATCTCGTCGAGTGTCTCGTCCGGGGGCAGGTCGTCGGCAACGAGCACGGTGGTGTCGACGATCTCGAAGCGGCCGATGTGCTGCAGCGCCTCCGCCGTCAGGCGCACGCCACGGTCGATTTCCTCCAGCAGCGACTCTTCGACGATCCAGTCGGCAGACCGGTCGTGGACGACGCGGATGTGGTGCCGACCGAACGGCGTGGCCACTTCCACGCGCGAGCGCTCGACGCAGTCGTAGTCCACGTCGCGCAGGCGCGCGTCGAACTGGTCGCGGTAGGCCGGGTCGGCGCAGTCGCCGAAGCTGGCGCGCGACTCGCCCGGCAGGGCGGCGAGCAACAGCGGGAGCAAAAGCAGGCACAGGCGGAATGGCGTCATCTGCGCTTCCTCGTCGGTGGGTCTTGTCGAAAACGTCAGGCGGTGCCGTCGCGGGCCGCCGGGGCGTCGAACAGCCCGGGCTGCGGCGGCAGTTCGTCCACGGGGCGGAAGTTGGCCAGGCCGACGCCGACCAGGCGGTAACGGGTGCGGGCCGGCAGTTCGACTCGCTGGCGCAGCTCGAGCGCGATGGCGGTGAACTCCTCGAGCGAGGCCGGCGGCACCGGCGGCGTCAGGCTGCGGGTGAGGATGCGGAAGTCCGAGGTCTTGAGCTTGAGCACGACCGTGCGCGGGCTGCGGTCGGTTTCGCGGCGCGCGGCGGCCCAGGCCTTCTGCGCCAGGCGGGTGATGGCCTCGGTGGTCTGATCGAGCGGCAGGTCGGATTCGAACGTGTCCTCGGCCGAGACCTGGGTGGTGGGGCGCTCGGACTGCACCGGATGCTCGTCGATGCCCAGCGACAGCTCGTGCAGGCGCCGGCCCCAGCGCCCGAACCGGCGCTCGAGCGCCTCGGCACCGTGCTCGCGCAGCTGGCCGACGCTGCGGATGCCCAGTCCGGCGAGCTTCGCTTCCATCACCCGCCCGACGCCGGGCAGGCGCCCGACCGGCAGCGGCGCCAGGAAGTCCGCCACCCGCGCTGGCTTGAGCACGAACAGGCCGTCGGGTTTGTTCCAGTCGCTGGCGATCTTGGCCAGGAACTTGTTGGGCGCGACGCCGGCCGAGGCGGTCAGCCCGGTTTCCTCGCGGATGGCGGCGCGGATCGCCTCGGCCACGGCGGTGGCGCTGGGCAGGCCGAGCTTGTTGACGGTGACGTCGAGGTAGGCCTCGTCGAGCGAGAGGGGTTCGATCAGGTTGGTGTGTCGGGCGAAGATGGCCCGGACCTGGCGCGAGACGGCCTTGTAGCGCGCGAAGTCGGGCGGCACGAACACCGCCTGCGGGCACAGCTTCTCGGCCCGTAGCGCCGGCATGGCCGAGCGCACGCCGAACTTGCGCGCCTCGTAGCTGGCCGCGCAAACCACCGAGCGCGCTCCCCGCCAGGCCACCACCACCGGCCGCCCGCGCAGCGCCGGGTCGTCGCGCTGCTCCACGGACGCATAGAACGCGTCCATGTCCACATGCACGATCTTCCGCCTCATTCCACGCCGTCCGCCAGAAAGTAGGGTCCGGGCACATTAACGCTCCAATCACCCGGGCAAAGCGTTAATGTGCCCGGACGCCATTTTGGGGGAGGAGGCGGGGTGGACGGATTGCCGGCAGGGGTCGGGAGGTTTCGTGAGCAGTACCGGGCGACGGAGATTCCGGCCGGGTACACCGGGACGGCGCATGTGCTGTTCACGTTCGGCGATGCCGATCGAATCGCGCCGCGACCTGCGCGCGCTGCTGTTCCCGCCGATCCTGGTGATCTTCTTCTTCGGCGGCTTCGCCGTGCCGGTGTGGTTCCTGCTCGAGGCCTTCGTCTCGGCCAACGTGGCCTGGCTTTTCGTCGCCAGCGCCATCGCCTACTACCTCAACTACGAACTGCTGCACACGGCCTACCACATGCCCGACGGCCACTGGCTGGGCCGCCTTGGCCTGGTGCGGCGCCTGTGCTGGCTGCACCAGGCCCACCGCGACCCGCGCCTGATGGCCAGCCGCAACTTCAACATCACCTACCCGCTGGGCGACTGGTTGTTCGGCACCCTGCACCGGCCGCGCGACGCCGCTACTCCATCCGGGCCTTGAGCTCGGCGCGGTAGCGGCGGCTGCAGGCTCGGGCCGGGACCCGACTGGCGCTCAGTGCGCGCGCAGCCGGAAGCGCTCGCGATAGTCGGCGGGCGTGAGTGAGGTGGCGCGCTTGAACAGCTTGCGGAAGCTCGAGGCGTCGGAATAGCCACAGCGTTCGACGATCTCGTCGAAGCTCAGCAGCGTGGTTTCGAGCAGGGCCTTGGCGCGTTCCACCCGCAGGTGCTGCAGGTGGGCCAGCGGGGTGGCGCCGTGGTGCTGGCGGAAGTGCCGCAGCAGGCTGCGTTCGCTGGTGCCGCAATGGGCGGCCAGTTCGGCGATGCTCAGTTCGCGGTGCAGCTCGCGCTGCAGGAAACCATCGGCCTTCTCGAGCAGCGAGTGCCTGGGCCGTTCGGCCAGGGCGTGGCTGATGTAAGGCGCCTGGCTCTGGCGATCCGGGTCAATCAGCATCATGCGCGCGGCGTGCTGGGCCAGGGCCGGATCGGCAATCCGGGCCAGCAGCTGCAGCAGCCAGGTCATCACCGCCGTGCTCGCGCCCGTGGTGGTGATGCCGTCGTCCTCGACCACCATCTGCTGCACGTCCAGCGACACGCGCGGGTAGCGCGTCCGGAAGACGCCATCGAGCCACCAGCTGGTGGTGGCGCGACGGCCGTCGAGCAGGCCGGCCTCGGCCAGCAGCAGCGAGCCGCAGCAATTGGCGGCCAGCGGCACGCCGCGCAGCGACAGCGCCCGCAGCAGCTCCTGTTCCGGGCCGTAGCCGGCCAGGCGGTCCGCCGCGTCGCGTGCGCTCGAATGCATGTAGCCGGGTACCAGCAGCAGGTCCAGGGCCTGGTCGGGGGAGCGCACGGGCCCCAGCTGCAGGCCGCCGGCGTCGGTCATGGTGGCCTCGCCGCGCGCACCCACCAGCACGGTGGTGAAACGCGGCGGCGCGGCGGGCTGCCGCAGCTGCACCAGCTTCGAGGCGATGCGCAGCATGTCCATCGGGCCGGTCAGGCTGGAGGCCAGGGCACCGTCCAGGGCCAGCAGCCCGAGGGTGAAGGGACGCTCAGTCGGCGACATAGATCGCTCCCGAGTGTTCGGCCAGCCAGTCGGCCAGCGCCGCGGGCACGGCGAATGCCGGCTGGCCGGCGGGCAGGGGCTGATTGCAGCCGACCAGGCGCACATGGCCGGGGTGGCCCTCGGGCAGTGGCGTGGCCGACGGCGCAAGCAGCAGGGGCTGGCCGCCGGCGTCCAGGGTCAGCAGCCAGAGTCCGCGCGGCGGCAGTTCGCCGGCACGGCAGTTTCCGGACACGCGCAGGCGCAGGTCGGCGCCGTCGGCAGGCAACAGGCGCCAGCGCTGGTCCTGCCGGTGCAGCACGGCGTCGTAGCGGGCGCCTTCGACGAAGATGGCCTCGTCGGCCGCGGGCTCGGCGGCGGCGGACGCCTGCGGGGCGGCGGCGAACAGGCTGGCGAGGGCGAGCAGGAGGGTGGGCATCGGGCGTTTCATGGCGGGCTCCTTGCGCTTCCCCGGGGTGGGGCCCGGGTCGTGCACAGGGTCTCGCTGGCGAAACCGGCCCGTCAGTGGCTAAAACGACGCCTTGGGGGCGAAATCGGCCATTCAGGCGCCCGGGGCCGGGCAACCCTCGGGGTAGTGCAGCCAGCCGGTGAGCAGGCCATCGGCGCCCAGCACGCGTTCGACGCGGCCGCAGTGCAGCACCGGCGGCTGCTCGCCCACCGGCAGCCACAGCGGCGAGCCCTCGCCGGGCAGGTCGTCGCCCGCGGCCACCGGCGCCACCGATTCGATGTCGCCGTGGCCGAGGTCGACCACGCAGTCGAAGCGCGCCTGGCTGCTGTCGCGCAGGCGCACGCCGGCCTTGCCGTGGTTCATCGGCCAGGCGCGGGTGACCGCCTCGGTGGCCACGCCGCCGTCGAAGGCGCAGCGCAGCACCGCCGTGGCCAGCGACGGGAGATGGCGCGACCAGTCGCCCTCGGCCTTGCCCGCGGCGTCGGACACCGGCGCGGCATCGAGGTCCAGGCCGTATTCGGCCGTGCAGCAGCCATTGCCCTCGAGGCCGCCGGCGAAGCTGAGCGTGGCGCTGAACGGCATCGCCGGGCCGTCGGCCATGGTGTCGAAGCACTGCGCCGGCGCGAGCACCGCGCCGAGCACCGCCTCGGGCTGGTCTTCGGGGGCGCCGCGGAAGGTGAAGGCACCGGTCTCGGTGGCGCGCAGTTCGCCGGCGAGCACCGTCTCGCCGTCCGGCGTACTGAGCACGCCGCCGTCGACGCCGACCTCCAGGGCCCAGAACGGCTCGTTGCCGCGGCACAGGAAGGTGCGCGGCACCTGGTCGGCGGGGCTGTCCGCCGTTTCGGCGACGCCGGCTTCGGACGGCGCCCCGGGCGCCGGGGCGGCGACAGGTGCGGGAGCAGGCGCCGGCGCCGGTTCGGGTTCGCGGGAACAAGCCGCGAGGGCGAGGACGAGGGCAGTCGCGAGGATGTTGCGGCGCATGGCGGGAGCCTCCGGGGGGATGCCAAGAACATGCCGCAGCCCTCGAGCCCCGGCAAGCTGAACGTGGGCCGCGCAGGCTGGGGCGTGGGGTCAACCGGCGCCGGCGGGCTGCGTTCTTGCAGATGTGGGCGGAATGCACCGCCGCGAACCGGAGAATCCCATGCGCAAGACCCTGATCTTCACCGCCCTCGCCCTGGCCAGCGGCCTGGCCTTCGCCCAGGCCGACAAGCCGGCCGACCGTGACGCCGCCCGCGCCGAGTGGCGCGCCCAGGCCGATGCCCGTTGGGCCGCGTCCGACAAGGATGGCGACGGTGCGCTCGACCGCGCCGAGGCCGCCGCGCACCACGCGCGCCTGGGCGAGAATTTCGACCGGATCGACGCCAATTCCGACGGCAGGATCAGCCGCGAGGAAATGCGCGCCATGCACGGCAAGATGCGCCACGGCGGCCGCGGCGGGCACCGCATGCAGGGCTACATGGCGGGCCTGTTCGTGGGAATGGACGACGACCGCAATGGCGCCATCAGCCGCGCCGAGCTCGGCGACAAGGCGCCGCGCATCGCCGAGAACTTCGCCGCCATCGACAAGGACGGCAACGGCGAGATCAGCAAGGAAGAGTTCCGGGCGTTCCGGAAGGCGCAGCGCGACGAGCGTCGCGCCGGCAAGGCCGACTGAGGCCGGGGGAAGTGCGGGCGGGGCGCGGGGGCGCCCCGCCCACGACGGTCAGAACCGCAGGCCGGCGCTGATGCCGTAGACGACCGGATCGACGTCGGCGGTGCCGACGGCGCCCAGGGTCTCGACGGTCACGTCGGTGTCGAAGTCGAGCTTGCGCACGTCGGCGCGGATGAAGAAGTTGTCGTTCACGTACCAGTCCAGGCCGGCGCCGAAGGCGATGCCGTCGGCGTTGGAGGCGTCGATGCCCAGGCCGGCCAGCGCGCCGAGCGTGCGCTCGCCGGACACGTTCACCCAGCCGTAGCCGAGGCCCACGAACGGGCGCACCTTGCTGTCGGGGGCGAAGTGGTAGTTCAGGCTCAGCGTGGTCGGGCGATGCTCGACGCTGGCGACGGTGCCCAGGCCGGCGAGGGTGACCTCGTGCTCGAACTTGGCCAGGCCGGACCACAGCTCGACCGAGAAGTTGTCGTTGAAGGCATAGGCGAAGCTGCCGGTGACGCTCCAGTCGTCGTTCACGCTGGCGGCGGCGCCGGCGAGCGTGCCGTTGTTCGACTTCGGGTCGGTGTTGCTATAGCCGAGGGTCGAGGTGAAGCCCTGGGCGTTGGCGCTGGTGGCCGCCATGGCGGCGGCGAGGGCAAGGCTGGTCAGCACGAGGCGCTGCATTTGGAATTCTCCTGGGTCGTTCGGGGGGCCGGCCCATTGCCGGTGCCGCGCAGGTTGCTGCGGCCGCCATCAAGCGGCGGTGAGCCCGGCGCCAACGCAGCGTGAAGCGCCGGGGGAACCCCTGTCGGCAGGCGCTGTCCCAAATGGCACAGGCAGTGGTGCAACGATCGGGCCAGCCTGTGCATCCGAAACAAGGGTGGCGGCGGGTCCGGTTTCCCCTTTGCGCTCGGGTCCCCCGGGAACCCCACCGGGCCATGTCCAGCACGCGTGGCCGACGGTGTTTGCGCTCCCCAATCCCCCCGGCACCCCCCGGGGGGTTTTTTTTGCGCGCGAGGGGGGGACAATAGCCGGCCTACCGTCAGCAACTCCCAGGTGAACCATGGCCGAGCTCAAGGAAGCGCGGGTGCCGGATATCGGCAACGACAAGGACGTGCCCGTGATCGAGCTGCTGGTGCAGCCCGGCGACAAGGTCAGGAAGGACCAGGGCCTGGTCACCCTCGAGTCTGACAAGGCCACCATGGAAGTGCCGGCGCCGTTCGACGGCATCGTGCGCGAGCTCAAGGTCAAGGTGGGCGACGAACTGTCGGAAGGTTCGGTCGTGGCCCTGATCGAGCCGGCCGCGGCGGCCGGCGAGCCTGCGCCGGCGCCCAAGGCCGAGGCGAAAGCCGAGCCGAAGCCCGAGCCGAAGCCTGAGCCGAAGCCTGAGCCGAAGCCCGAACCCGCCGCGCGCCCGGCCGCGCCCGCTGCGCCCGCGGGCAACCCGAGCTCGCCGCCCGTGCGTTTCGACGCCGAGGCCCTGATGCCGGGCAAGGTGCCGTACGCCAGCCCGGCGGTGCGCCTGTTCGCGCGCGAGCTGGGCGTCGACCTGGCCCAGGTGGCCGGCAGCGCCCGCGCCGGCCGCATCACCCGCGAGGACGTGCAGGGTTTCGTCAAGCAGGTGATGGCCGGCGGTGCCGCGCCGCGCGCCGGCGGTGGCGGTGGCGGTGGCGGCCTCGACCTGATCCCGTGGCCGAAGGTCGATTTCTCGAAGTTCGGCGGCATCGAACGCCAGCCGCTCTCGCGCATCCAGAAGCTCAGCGGCGCCAACCTGGCGCGCAACTGGGCCATGATCCCGCACGTCACCCAGTTCGACGACGCCGACATCACCGAGATGGAGGCCTTCCGCAAGAAGCTGGGCGAGGAGAACAAGGACGTGAAGGTCACGCCCCTGGTCTTCCTGATCAAGGCCGCGGTGGCGGCGCTGAAGAAGTACCCGGCCTTCAACGCCTCGCTCGACGGCGACGAGCTGGTGCTCAAGCAGTACTTCAACATCGGTATCGCGGTGGACACGCCCGACGGCCTGGTGGTGCCGGTGATCCGCGACGCCGACCGCAAGGGCCTGCTCGAGCTGGCCCGCGAGCTGGGCGAGGTCAGCGCCAAGGCGCGCGACAAGAAGCTCACCTCGGCCGACATGCAGGGCGGCTGCTTCTCGATCAGCTCGCTGGGTGGCATCGGCGGCACTGCGTTCACGCCGATCATCAACGCGCCGGAGGTGGCCATCCTCGGCGTCTCGCGCAGCGCGATGAAGCCGGTCTGGAACGGCAGGGAATTCGCGCCGCGCCTGGTGCTGCCGCTGAGCCTGAGCTACGACCACCGCGTGATCGACGGCGCCGCCGCGGCCCGCTTCACCAGCTACCTGGCCCAGGTGCTGGGCGACCTGCGCCGGCTGCTGCTCTGATGTCCCAGCCGCTGCCGCCCGTTCCCGGCCAGCCGCCGGCGCGCGTGCGCGTGGCGGCGGTGCAGTACGGCCAGCGCCGGGTCGCGGGCTTCGACGAGTTCGCGGCGCAGGTCGAGGAGTTCGTGCGCGTCGCGGCCGACTACGGCAGCGACTTCGTGCTGTTCCCGGAGCTGTTCACCCTGCAGCTGCTCAGCGCCGAGCCGCGCATGCTGTCGCCGGCCGAGGCGATCGAGCGCCTGAGCGAACACACGCCGGCCTTCACCGCGCTGCTGCAGCGGCTGGCGCGCCAGTACCGCATCCACGTGATCGGCGGAACGCACCCCACGCGCACCGACGAAGGCACGCTGCGCAACCCCTGCTTCATCGCCACCCGCGACGGCGCCCTGCACCGGCGCGACAAGCTGCACATCACGCCCAGCGAGCAGGGCAGCTGGGCGGTGGGCGGTGGCGAGTCCGCCGACGTGCTGGCCACCGACGCCGGCCCGGTGGGCATCATGGTCTGCTACGACAGCGAATTCCCCGAACTGGGCCGCCACCTCACCGACCAGGGCGCCCTGGTGCTGTTCGTGCCCTATTGCACCGATGTGCGCTCCGGCCACCTGCGCGTGCGCTACAGCTGCCAGGCGCGCGCGGTCGAGAACCAGGTGTACGTGGTCGCGGCCGGCAACGTCGGGCACTGCCCGGGCGTGGCCAACTTCGACATCCAGTACGCGCAGTCCGGCGTCTACACGCCCTGCGACTTCCCGTTCCCGCCCGAGGGCATCGCCGCCGAGGCCAGTGCGCAGGTCGAGCAGATCGTGTTCGCCGACCTCGACCTGGCCGCGTTGCTCGAGGCGCGCCGCGACGGCACCGTCAAGAACCTCGCCGACCGCCGGCCGGAGCTCTACGCCCGCTGGCGCCAGGCCACCTGAAACCCCGCCCGGCGTGCGTGCCGGCCCCCGCAGGAGAAAACCATGGCCCAGATCGAACTTCGTGTTCCCGACCTCGGCGACGACAAGGACGTGCCGGTGATCGAGCTGCTCGTACAGCCCGGCGACGTGGTGGAGAAGGACCAGGGCCTGGCGACGCTGGAGTCCGACAAGGCGACGATGGAAGTGCCGGCCAGCGCCGCGGGCAGGATCGTCGCGCTGAAGGTGAAGGTGGGCGACACCGTCTCGGCCGGCGACGTGATCGCCATCGCCGAAGCCGAAGCCTCTGCCCCTGCAGGAGCGCCTTCAGGCGCGAAGCCTTTGCCTTCCCCGAAGCAGGAACTCGCGCCTGCAGGCGCTCCTGCATCGGGTGGCAAGGCCGACCTCGAATGCGACCTGCTGGTGCTCGGCGCCGGCCCCGGCGGCTACACCGCCGCCTTCCGCGCCGCCGACCTCGGCCTGGACGTGCTGCTGGTCGAGCGCTACGAAGCACTCGGCGGCGTCTGCCTCAACGTCGGCTGCATCCCGTCCAAGGCCCTGCTGCACGCCGCCGCGGTCATCGAGGAAGCCAGGCACGCGCAGGACTTCGGCGTGGACTTCGGCAAGCCGAAGATCGACCTGGACAAGCTGCGCGGCCACAAGGACAAGGTCGTCGCCCAGATGAACAAGGGCCTGGCCGGCATGGCGAAGCAGCGCAAGGTGCGAACGCTCACCGGCAGCGGCAGCTTCGTCTCGCCCAACGAGCTGGAAGTGCGCATGCACGAGGGCTTCAAGCGCGTGCGCTTCCGGCAGTGCATCATCGCCGCCGGCTCGCAGCCGGTGAAGCTGCCCGGCTTCCCCTGGGACGACGCGCGCGTGATGGATTCGACCGATGCGCTGATGCTGGTCGAAGTGCCGAAGAAGCTGCTCGTGGTCGGCGGCGGCATCATCGGCCTGGAAATGGCCTGCGTGTATTCCTCGCTGGGCAGTCAGGTGACGGTGGTCGAGTTCATGGACCAGCTGATGCCGGGCGCCGACAAGGACCTGGTCAAGCCGCTGGCCGACCTGCTGAAGAAGCGCGGCGTGGCCGTGCACCTCAAATGCAAGGTCGCCAGGGTGGACGCGAAGAAGGACGGCCTGCACGCGGCCTTCGAAGGCGATTCCGTGCCGTCGGAGACGAAGTACGACCGCGTGCTGGTCTCCGTGGGCCGCGCGCCCAACGGCGCGAAGATCGGCGCCGACAAGGCCGGCGTGGCCGTCACCGAGCGCGGCTTCATCCCGGTCGACCGGCAGATGCGCACCAACGTGCCGCACATCTTCGCCATCGGCGACCTGGTGGGCCAGCCGATGCTGGCGCACAAGGCCACGCACGAGGGCAAGCTGGCGGCGGAAGTCGCGGCCGGCCACAAGAAGGAATGGGTGGCCCGCGTGATCCCGTCGGTGGCCTATACCGACCCGGAGATCGCCTGGGTCGGCGTCACCGAGACCGAAGCCAAGGCCAAGGGCCTGGCCGTGGGCGTGGCGAAGTTCCCGTGGGCGGCCTCGGGCCGGGCGGTCGGCATCGGCCGCACCGAGGGCTTCACCAAGCTCATCTTCGACGAGCACACCGAGCGCGTGATCGGCGCCGGCATCGTCGGCCCGCACGCCGGCGACCTGATCGCGGAGGTCGCGCTGGCGATCGAGATGGGCTGCGAGGCCGCCGACATCGGCCACACCATCCACCCGCACCCGACGCTCAGCGAATCGGTGGCGATGGCGGCCGAGATCCAGGACGGCAGCATCACCGACCTGTACCTGCCGAAGAAGAAATAAAAAAACGCCCCGGCGGGTTCGCCGGGGCGCCGATCCCGACGCGGCGCTCCTGCCCCGGTGCGAGGCGGCGGGATTCGTGCTCAGACTCTCAGGGAGGCGCTGAACGCCGGCTTTTCGCGGCGCGCCTCGATGCGCTTCCAGACCTTTTCGTGGAAGTGGTAGGCCACGGTGTTGCAGGCCGGCTCGACCAGCGCCAGGGCGCCACCCACCACCACGCTGCCGGTGAGCGCGTAACCGACGCCGAAGGCGACAGTGAAATGAACGGCGGCGAAAGAAAGGGTCTTGGCCATGGCGGGCACTCCTCGGACGACCCCCTGAGTCTGGGGGCAGCCGGGGGCCTGATCCATTCGTTTGTTTCCATTCTCCCGATAGCCGTCGGCTATCGGCGTCGCTCACTCGCGCTCGTCGGGCGCGTGGTCGGGGCGCTCGGGCACGTGCGTGTCCTCGGCGCGCCCGGGCAGCTGCGGCATGTCGTCCATGCGCAGCGACAGGCCCGCCTTGGCCATCATGAAGGCGCTGATCGGCGCGGTGATGAACAGGAAGGCGGTGATCAGCAGCTCGCGCGGCTGCGGGTCGCTGCCGATGAAGGTGTGGTAGCTCACCGAGGCCACCAGCAGGCAGCCGACGCCCAGGGTGCTGGCCTTGGTCGGGCCGTGCAGGCGCTTGAAGAATTCCGACAGCCGCACCAGGCCGAAGGCCCCGACCAGCACGAAGGCGCTGCCGACCGCCAGCAGGACCACCAGCATGATTTCGATCACGATGCTCATTCGACGATGTCCCTGCGCATGACGTATTTGCTCAGCACCACGGTCGAACCGAAGCCGAGCATGGCGATCACCAGGGCCGCCTCGAAGTAGATCGAGGACTTGATGTACATGCCCAGCAGCATCAGCTCGGCGATGGCCGTGACGCTGAGCGTGTCCAGCGCCAGGATGCGGTCGGGCACCGTCGGCCCGCGCAGCAGCCGGTAGAGCGAGAGCAGCATGGCCACGCTGACCACGAACATCGAAGCGACGATGGCGGGCTCGAGCAGGCCCAGGGGTGATCCATTCGGGGTCACGGGAAGATCTCCATCAGCGGGCGTTCGTAGCGGTCCTTGATGCCGGCGATCAGGGCGTCGGCGTCATCGAGGTTGAACACGTGGATCAGCAGGTACTTGCGGTCGCCCGACAGCGTGGTCGTCACCGTGCCGGGGGTGAGCGTGATCATGCTGGCCAGCGCGGCGATGCCGTGGATGTTGTCGATGTCCAGCGGGTACCAGACGAAGCCGGGGTGGATGCGGGTCTCGCGGCCAAGCACCTGGCGGGCGACGGTGATGTTCGACACCAGGATGTCCCAGAGCAGGTGCATGAGCAGTCGGGGCACGCCGCGCAGGCTGCCGATGCGGGCGAACTCGCGGTCGAGCCGGGCCGCGAACAGCGGGATCACCAGGCCCAGCAGCAGGCCGAAGGCGATGTGCGCCGGGTTGAAGGCGTCGTTCATCACCAGCCAGAACGCGACCACCGACAGCGTGAGCGGGATCGAGGGGAACCAGCGCCTGAACATCACGGGTTCCTCCAGGCCGGGTCGGTGTCGCGCACCTGCCGGACGTAGTCCTGCGGCGACATCAGCTGCGCGGCGGTGGCGCGGGTGTACTCGACCACCGGTGCGGCGCCCAGCGACAGGGCCACGCCCAGCACCAGCAGCAGCATCGTCGCCACCGTCTCCACCGGGCGGGTGGTCGCCGGGGGCGCGCCGACCACCTCGGGCAGGGGCGGCGGCACGCGCCAGAACAGGTTGCTGCCGGCCCGCACCAGGCCGACGATGACCATCAGGCTGCTGGCCAGGATGGCGGTCCAGACCCAGGCCACGTCGGCCTCGGGCACCGCCTGCAGCAGCGCCAGCTTGCCCAAGAAGCCCGACAGCGGCGGCAGGCCGGCCACCGACACGGCGGCCACCAGGAACATCACGCCCGCGACCTTGCGCACGGCCGGCGAGGCCACCGGGTGGGTCAGGTCCCGCATCTCGTCGCCGCGGCTGCGGCGCACCAGGTCGGCGATCATGAACATCGCCGCCACCACGAAAGTGCTGTGCAGCAGGTAGTACAGGCCTGCGCCGAGCGCCGCTTCGGCCCGCAGCGAGAAGGCGATGAACAGGGTCGCCGCCGACACCACCACCAGGTAGGCCGACAGCACGCGCAGCCTCGGCGCGCCCAGCACGCCCAGCGCGCCCAGCGCCAGCGTGCCCACCGCGCCCCAGGCCATCCAGTCCTGGCCGTAGCCGGCGAGCTCGCCGGCTGGTTCGCCCAGCAGCAGCTGGCCGATGCGCAGGGTGGCGTAGATGCCGACCTTGGTCATGATCACGAACAGCGCGGCCACGGCGGCCGGCGCGCGCGCATAGGCGTCGGGCAGCCACAGGTAGAGCGGCAGCAGCGCGGCCTTGGCGCAGAACACCACCAGCAGCAGGCCCAGCGTCGCCTTGGCGATGGTCAGGTCGGCCGGGGGCAGGGAGGCGATGCGGGCCGAGAGCTCGGCCATGTTCAGGCTGCCGAACACGCCGTACACCAGGCCCAGCGCGATCAGGAACAGGGTGGAGGCGGCGATGTTGAAGGCCACGTAGTGCAGGCCGGCGCGCATGCGCACGCCGCGTCCACCGCTGAGCAGCAGGCCGTAGGAGGCGATGAGCATCACCTCGAAGAAGACGAACAGGTTGAAGATGTCGCCGGTGAGGAAGGCGCCGTTGAGGCCCACCAGCTGGAACTGGAACAGCGCATGGAAGTGCGGCGCGCGCCGGTCCCAGCCCGAGCAGGCGTGCAGCAGGCAGGCTGCGGCGAGGATGCTGGTGGTGAGCACCATCAGCGCCGACAGCCGGTCGACCATCAGCACGATGCCCAGGTGGTTGGGCCAGTCGCCGAGCAGGTAGGCGGTGACGTCGCCGCCGCTGGCCGTGCCCAGCAGGGCGATGGCCGCGGCCAGCGTGGCCGCCATCGACAGCCAGGCGACGGTGCGCTGCGGGATGGCGCCGAAGCGGCGGTGCTCGACGAACAGGCACAGCGCGCCGCCAAGCAGCGGCAGCAGGACCGGCAGGATGGGCAGGTGGCTCATCGGGGCGCGTCCTCGTGGCCGTCGACGTGGTCGCTGCGGTTGTCGGCGCGGCTGCGCATGGCCAGCACGATGGTCACCGCGGTCATCGCGAAGGCGATGACGATGGCGGTGAGCACCAGCGCCTGGGGCAGCGGGTCGGTGTAGCTGGCCGTGGTGGCCGCGACGCCTTCGCGCAGCACCGGCGGCTTGCCGGCCACCAGCCGGCCGCTGGAGAAGATCAGCAGGTTGGTGGCGTAGGAGAGCAGCGTCAGGCCAAGGATCAGGTCGAAGCTGCGCGCGCGCAGCATCAGGTATACGCCGGCAAACACCAGCAGGGCGATCGCGCTGGACATCGCCAGTTCCATCAGTCCACCTCAGCGGTCAGGGGGGAGCGGCGCGCGGGGTCGATCACGCCGGTGCGGGCCTCGAGCAGGCGCGAGGGCTTGAGGGTGCCCATCATCGAGAGCATCAGCATCGTGCCGCCGAACACCACCAGGTAGACGCCCAGGTCGAAGGCGGCGGCGCTGGCCAGCGGGATCGTGCCCAGCAGCGGCAGCACGAGGTCGTAATGGCCGCTGGTGAGGAAGGGCAGGCCGAACAGCATGGCCGCCAGGCCGGTGAGCGCGGCGATGGCCAGGCCGGAGGCGACCAGGCGGATGTAGTCGAAGCCGAACCGGGACTCGACCGAGGTCGCGCCCTGGATGACGTACTGGATCAGCAGCGGCACGGCCAGGGTGAGGCCGGCGATGAAGCCGCCGCCGGGCGCGTTGTGGCCGCGCAGGAACAGGAAGATCGACACCGTCAGGGTGAGCGGGAACATGATCTGCGCGAGGTCCGCCGGCACCGGCAGCTTCACCGGCGGGCCTGGCATCACGGCCTCGGGCGCCATGCGCGCGCGCCGCAGCATGGCGTGCACCACCAGCGCCGCGATGCCGAACACGGTGATCTCGCCGAAGGTGTCGAAGCCGCGGAAGTCGACCAGGATCACGTTCACCACGTTGGCGCCCCAGGCCTCGGGCAGCGAGCGCGCGAGCAGCTCTTCGGCGATGCCGACCGGCTCGCGGCTCATCATCGAATAGGCCAGCGCACCGGTGCCCAGGCCGGCCACCGCCGCGATCGCGCCGTCGCGCAGGCGGCGCGGCAGGCTGCGCTCGGTCGGCGAGGTGGCGGGCAGGTAGTGCATGCCCAGCAGCAGCAGCGACAGCGTCACCATCTCGACCAGCAGCTGGGTCAGGGCCAGGTCGGGCGCGGACAGCGCGACGAAGTTCAGGCTCACCGCCAGGCCCACGCCGCCCATCACGATCACCGCCAGCAGGCGCTGGCGGTAGTGCGCCAGCGTCATCAGGGTCGAGCCCACCAGCAGCACCCACAGCACCCATTCCAGGCGGCCCATCGGCTGGCCGAAGGCGAGGTCGGGAACCGGCGGCCCGCCTTCCGGCCAGGACGCGAGGTAGGGCGCGGCGCCCGCGGCCACCGCCGCCAGCACCAGCCACACCATGCTGCGCTGCAGGCTGCCGTTGGCAATGGCCTTGGTGGCGCGCTGGGCATTGCGCAGCAGCGAGTCGATGTTGAGGCGGAACAGCCGGTGGCCGGTGGCCCGGATCACCACGGCGTGCAGGTCGAACAACCGGCGCAGGCCGAAGTACAGGGCGATGCCGGCGAGCACGCCGGCGGCGCTCATCGCCAGCGGCAGGTTGAAGCCGTGCCAGATCGAAAGACTGTAGGCCGGCACCGCGTCGCCGAGCACGCCGCGTGCTGCGATCTCCAGCGCCGCGCCGATGGTCGGGCCGGGCGCGATGCCCACGGCCAGGCAGGCCAGCACCAGCAGGGCCACCGGCACGCGCATGAACAGCGGCGGCTCATGCACCTCGCCCTTGACCGCGCGCGGGCCCTTGCCGAAGAAGGTGTCGTGCACGAAGCGCAGGCTGTAGGCCATGCCGAAGGCGCCGAACAGCAGCGCCGCGACCGGGATGCCGGTGCGCAGCACGTCGTGGCCCTGGATCGCCAGCGCCTCGGCGAAGAACATCTCCTTGGACAGGAAGCCGTTGAGCAGCGGGATGCCGGCCATGGCCAGGCTGGCCAGGATGGCCAGCGTGGCGGTGATGGGCATCAGCCGGCGCAGGCCGCCGAGCCGGCGCATGTCGCGGGTGCCGGTCTCGTGGTCGATGATGCCGGCGGCCATGAACAGCGAGGCCTTGAAGGTGGCGTGGTTGATGATGTGGAACAGCGCCGCCACCACCGCCATCGGCGAGCCCAGGCCCAGCAGCAGGGTGATCAGGCCCAGGTGCGAGATGGTCGAATAGGCCAGCAGCCCCTTGAGGTCGTGCTGGAAGATCGCGTACCAGCTGCCCACCAGCAGCGTGACCGCGCCGACGCTGCTGACCAGGTAGAAGAACAGGTCACTGCCGGCCAGCGCCGGGTGCAGGCGCGCGAGCAGGAACACGCCGGCCTTCACCATCGTCGCCGAATGCAGGTAGGCCGACACCGGGGTCGGCGCCGCCATGGCCTGCGGCAGCCAGAAGTGGAAGGGGAACTGCGCGCTCTTGGTGAACACCGCCGCCAGCACCAGCACCAGCACCCAGGGATAGAGCGGGTGCGCCAGCAGCAGTTCTCCCGAGGCCAGCACCACGTCGAGCTCATAGCTGCCGACGATGTTGCCGATCATCACCACGCCGGCCAGCAGGGCCAGGCCGCCGGCGCCGGTGATCACCAGGGCCATGCGGGCGCCGTCGCGGGCGTCGGAGCGGTGGTGCCAGAAGCCGATCAGCAGGAAGGAGCTGATGCTCGTCAGCTCCCAGAACACGGCCAGCAGCAGCAGGTTGCCGGCCAGCACCATGCCCAGCATCGCGCCCATGAACAGCAGCAGCAGCGACAGGAAGCGCGGCATGCTGTCTTCCTGGCTGAGGTAGTAGCGCGCGTACAGGACGATCAGGCCGCCGATGCCCAGCACCAGGCCGGCGAACATCCAGGCCAGGCCATCCAGGCGCAGGCTGAAGGCCAGGCCCAGCCCCGGGATCCACTCGCGGCTGCTGCGCGCCGCGCCTTCGTCGAGCACCAGGCTCGTGAGCAATGCCAGGAGCACCAGGCCAATGACCGGTGCCATCCCGGCCAACCAGGCCGCGAGACGGCGGCGCGAAGCCGGCAACAGGCCGACCAGCAGCGCCAGGACGAACGGGGTGGCCAGGAGAAGTTCGAGCATCGCGTTCCTTGCTTGTCCGCGTCCTGCGGCCGGGAGCCGGGGCGGCGGTGGGGGGAGTCGTCGCACGACGAGTTGGCCGACGAATATATCGCACCCGGTTGTTCGTGCGCCGTGCACGCCGCCGCCGCGGGTAAGCTTCGGCCATGGAGCGCACGGATAAACAAGTGCAATGGCTGGTGTTCGGACTCACCGGCATGGTCGGCGAGGGGCTGCGGGCGCAGCTGTACCCCGGGGACCCGCCGCTGCTCGCGGTCTCGAGGCAGCCGCCGGCCGACGAGGAACGGGTGCGCTGGCACTCCGGGGCCCTGCCGGCCCCGGGTCCGCTGCCCGCCGCCGATGCGATCGCCAGCCTCGGCCCGCTCGATGCCTTCGCGCAGTGGTTCGAGGCCTCCGGCGCGGCCCCCGCCCGGGTCGTGGCCCTGGGCTCGACCTCGGTGCACGGCAAGGCCGGCTCGCCCGACCCGGCCGAGCGCGAGCTGGTGCGGACCCTGGAGGCGGCCGAGCGCCGGCTCGCGGCGGCCTGCGCGGCGCGCGGCTGTGCGCTGACCCTGCTGCGGCCGACCCTGGTCTGGGGCCGGGGGCGCGACCGCAACCTGGCGCGCTGGGTCGGGCTGGGCCGGCGGCTGCGCTGGTTGCCGCTGCCGCGAACGGCCCGCGGCCTGCGCCAGCCCATCCATGCCGATGACGTCGCGGCCGCGGTGCTCGCGGCGCTGCGGGCACCGGTTCCGGTGCCCGGCCTGTTCGACCTGCCGGGAGGCGAGGCCCTGGCCTACGACGAGATGGTGGCCCGCTGCCTGCGTGCCGGCGCGCCCGGCGCCCGCCTGCTGAGGGTGCCGGCGCCGCTGTTCCGGGCCGGGCTGGCCCTGCTGGGCCGGCGCGGTCCCGGGCCGGGCGTGCTGGCGCGCCTGGACCAGGACCTGGCCTACGACCGGGGCCCGGTACAGGCCGCGCTGGGGCTGCCTGCGCGCCCGTTCTCGCCGGCGCCGGCGGACTTTCCCGATCGATGATGCGCCGCAGCAAAAGCGTGTCCGGCCGCACCATACGCAACAGCATTGCCATTTCCTAACGAACAATTAATATGCCTAGAGGAAATGCTCTAGAGTCTGGGGGGAAGCCAGCACGCCATGAAGAACGTTTTCGCCGCGGCCCCATGCGCCGCAAGCCTTACCCGCCGCGTTTGGCGGGGCCCCGAAATCCAAGCCGACGATCCGAACCCGAGGAAGCACCCATGATCAAACAGCATGCAAACCGCGGGCGGGTCGCTCGTGCCCGCCTGGCCTCCGCCGTCGCCCTCGGCCTGCTGATGGCCCCGGCCGCGCAGGCCTTCGAATTCAGCCGCGGCGAACTGACCGGCAGCTTCGACACCACCGTGTCCTTCGGTTATTCGTGGCGCGTTGAGGACCGCGACGACGACCTGGTCGCCAAGTCCTGGTTCGACCCGCTGCTGTGCGCGCAGAACGTGCCGCTGGGCATGATCCCGGTCGGCGCTGGCCGCTGCACCAGCACCGGCGGCGTGCCGGGCTCGGCCGCGCAGATCGGCGCGCTGGGCCGTTTCTCCGCCAACCGCGACGACGGCAACCTCAAGTACGACCAGGGCGACGCCATCTCCAGCGCCGTCAAGATCACCTCCGAGCTGAGCCTGAACTGGCGTGACTGGGGTGCGTTCATGCGCGCCACCTACTTCTACGACTTCGAGAACGCCGACCGCGACGACCTGACCGAAGAGGCCAAGGACCGCATCGGCGACCGCTTCCGCATGCTCGACGCCTTCGTCTTCAAGAACTTCGAGCTCGGCGAGGACGGCCAGCTGGGCGGCACCGTGCGCCTGGGCCGCCAGGTGGTGAGCTGGGGCGAGAGCACCTTCATCCAGAACGGCATCAACGTCATCAACCCGGTCGACCTGTCGGCGCTGCGCGTCGCCGGCGCCGAGCTGAAGGAGGCCTTCCTCCCGATCGACATGGTCTGGGGCTCGATCAACCTCTCGGACAACGTCTCGCTCGAGGCGCTGTACATGTTCGAGTTCGAGGAAATCGAGATCGACGCCGCCGGCACCTACTTCAGTGCCAACGACTTCGCCACCCCGGGCGGCACCTACGTGATGCTGGGCTTCGGCACCACGCCGCAGCCGGTGTACAACCCGGAGAACTTCTTCGCCACCTGCTACAACGGCCCGGCGGGCTTCGCCAACTCCGACCGCTTCGCCGACCTGGCCGCGATCTACGGCCCGGCCACCGCCGGCCAGATCATCGCCATCGGCTGCGGCAACGCGGTGGGCCGCCTGCCCAACCGCAACGCCCGCGACAGCGGCCAGTACGGCCTGGCCCTGCGCTGGTACGCCGAGGCCCTGAACGAAACCGAGTTCGGCTTCTACTTCCTGAACTACCACAGCCGCGTGCCGCTGCTGTCCGGCCGCGCGGTGAACAACCCGCTGGTCGGCGCCGCCTCGGGCCGCTTCTTCGCCGAGTTCCCGGAAGACATCCAGATGTTCGGCGTCAGCTGGAACACCACGCTGCCGGGCGGCATCGCCTGGCAGGGCGAGGTCAGCCACCGCCCGAACATGCCGCTGCAGGTCGATGACGTCGAACTGCTGTTCGCCGCGCTGACCCCGCTCAACCCGTTCATCCCGGCGCCGTCGCTGCAGTTCAACAGCCAGCTCGGCAGCTATGCGCTCGGCCAGGAAGTGCGTGGCTGGCGCGAGCACGAGGTCAGCCAGCTGCAGATGACCTTCACCAAGGCCTTCGCCCAGGTGCTGGGCGCCGACCAGCTGGCCATGGTGGCCGAGATCGGTGCGACCGAGGTGTGGGACCTGCCGGCGGCCTCCGAGCTACGCTACGAGGGCGAGGGCACCGACACCAGCGGTGGTTGCGACGTCGGCGACTCGGTCGCCGCGGGCTTCCCGGGCGCGGGCGCCCTGCTGTTCGGCTGCATGCGCAACCCGCAGACGCTCAACGGCGGCTTCCCGACCGCGTTCTCCTGGGGCTATCGCCTGGCGGCCCGTGCCGACTACAGCAGCGTCTTCGGGACCCCGTTCACGGTTTCTCCGCGCGTCGCGTTCAACCATGACGTGAACGGCATCACCCCGGGACCGGGCGGGAACTTCCTCGAGGGTCGCAAGTCTCTGACCCTGGGCGTGGAGGCGAACTACCTGCAGAAGTGGGTGTTCGACCTGAGCTACACCTCGTTCAGCGGCGCCGAGCAGTACAACCAGATCCACGACCGCGACTTCGCGGCCTTCACCGTCAAGTATTCGTTCTGAGGCCAGGAGAAATAGGATGAAGAACTACAGGAAACATGCACTGGCCCTCGCAGCGGGCGCCGCGGTGTTCGCCTTCGGCACCGCCCAGGCCGCCGTCAGCGCCCAGGAAGCCGCCAAGCTCGGCAACGAGCTCACCCCGGTCGGCGCCGAGCGGGCCGGCAACGCCGCCGGCACCATCCCGGCCTGGGAGGGTGGCATCACCACCCCGCCGGCCGGCTTCCGCGTCGGCACCTTCCACATCGACCCGTACGCCAGCGACAAGCCGCTGTACTCGGTCACCCGCGCGAACATGAACCAGTACGCCAACGTGCTGTCGCCGGGCCAGAAGGCGATGTTCGAGAAGTACCCGACCTTCCGCATGGACGTGTACCCGACCCGCCGCTCGGCTTCGTTCCCGCAGCGCACCTACGAGTTCACCAAGCGCAACGCCACCCAGTGCCAGCTGGTCGCCAACGGCGAGGGCGTGCAGAACTGCGCCGAGGGCATCCCGTTCCCGATCCCGCAGAACGCCCACGAGGTCATCTGGAACCACAAGCTCAAGTACAAGGGCCTGTCGGTGATCAGCTACTCGAACCAGGCGGCTCCCAGCGCCAACGGCAACTTCACGCTGACCAGGGTCCGCGAGGAGCTGCTGGGCCTGTACTACAAGCCGGGCAACACCTCCGAGAACATCAACAACATCCTGCTGTACTTCAAGCAGGAAGTGCTCGGCCCGGCCCGCCTGGCCGGCCAGGTGCTGCTGGTGCACGAAACCCTGAACGCGTCCGCCGCGCCGCGCCAGGCGTGGGTGTACAACCCGGGCCAGCGCCGCGTGCGCCGCGCCCCGAACGTCGCCTACGACAACCCGGGCACCGCCTCGGACGGCCTGCGCACCAATGACATGACCGACATGTTCAACGGCGCCATGGATCGCTTCGAATGGACCTTGGTGGGCAAGAAGGAGTTCCTGGTCCCGTACAACGCCTACCGCGCCCACAGCGACAAGACCAAGGTCGCCGACCTGATCCGTCCGGGCCACCTCAACCCCGACTTCATGCGCTACGAGCTGCACCGCATGTGGGTGGTCGAGGCCAAGCTCAAGCAGGGCCAGCGCCACATCAACAGCCGCCGCACCTTCTACCTGGACGAAGACAGCTGGCAGATCATGCTGATCGACCACTACGACGGCCAGGGCAACCTGTGGCGTTATTCGGACGCGCCGTCGGTGAACTACTACGAGGTGCCGACCTTCTGGTCCACCCTCGAGACCCACCACGACCTCAAGTCGGGCCGCTACATCACCATGCTGCTCGACAACGAGGACAAGCCGCGTGACTTCGGCTACCAGAGCACCCCGGCGAACTACTCGCCGCAGAACCTGCGCACCGCGGGCGTGCGCTGATTCCAGCGTGAAGGCAATACCAGCCGCGCCCGAAAGGGCGCGGCTGCGTTAATGGCCCCGCGCGTGCCGGGGCAGGGGCAGGAGGACACAATGCCGAGCAAGTTGATCACCCGCACGCGCCTGGCCGGCGCCCTGGCGCTGGCGCTGGCGCTGCCGTTGGTGGTGCAGGCGCAGGACGACGGCGCGGCCGACGAGGTCGCGGAAACCACCGAATTCGAAATGGCCGACGAGGCCACGCCCGCCGGGGGCGAAGGCGCCGCGACCGAACCCGGCGCCGGCACGCCGCCGGCCGACCCGGCCACCCTCGACGCCGAGATGATGCCGCGCGCGAGCCGCTCGCTGCTGCTGGACGTGGTGCAGACCGCCGCCGGCTACTTCGCCGTCGGCGAGCGCGGCCACATCCTGGTCTCCGACGACGGCGCCGACTGGCGCCAGGCGCCGGTGCCGACCCGATCCAACCTCACCACCATCGCCAGCACCAACGGCGTGCTCTGGGCCGGCGGCCACGACGGCGTGATCGTGCACTCCACCGACGGCGGCCAGACCTGGACCCGTCGCCGTGTGCAGACCTGGACTCCCGACTACGCCGACCCGCTCGACGGCGTGCCGGTGATGGACATCCACTTCACCGACGGCATGAACGGCTTCGCGGTCGGCGCCTACGCGATGATGCTGGTGTCCGCCGACGGCGGCGTCAGCTGGGAGCCGCGCCAGATCCTCGGCTACGAGGACGATGAGGCGGTGCAGGACGAGGCCCCGGCGGACGAGTCTTCCCCGGCCGACGACTGGACCTTCGACGCCTCCGACCTCGAGCTCGAGGCCGAGGCCGACCCGCACTTCTACGCCATGGCCCAGGCCGGCAACGGCGCCCTGGTGATCGCCGGCGAGCGCGGCACCTTCCTGCGCTCGTTCGACGGTGGTGAAACCTGGGAGCGCAAGCGCCTTCCCTACGAGGGCTCGATGTTCGGCATCCTGGCCTGGGAGGAAGGGCACCTGCTGGCCTACGGGCTGCGCGGCAACGTGCTCGAGTCGCACGACCTGGGCGAATCCTGGACGGCGGTCGACACCGGCGTCGGCACCTCGCTGATGGGCGGCCATGCGCTGCCCGGCGGCGGCGCCATCCTGGTCGGCGCCAACGGCGTGGTGCTGCACCGGCCCGACGGCGACTCGCCGTTCACCGAAACGCGCTTCGAGATGGCCAGCGGCGAAACGCCGAACCTGACCGGGGTCATGCCGGCCGGCGACGCCGGCTTCATCGTGGTTGGCGACAAGGGCGCCGGCCAGTTCCGCCCGCAGTAAGGGAGTTTCCATGAGCCTGCCCAACGCCCAGCCCGGCCCGTTCGCCCGCTTCGCCGAGAACATCGTCTTTGCGAACCGGCCGGTCATCCTGGTGCTGTTCGCGATCATCACCGTGGCGATGCTGTATTTCGCCAGCCAGCTCAAGGTGGACGCCGGCTTCAAGAAGCAGGTGCCGCTGCAGCACGAGTACATGCAGACCTTCCAGGATTACGAACTCGAGTTCGGCGGTGCCAACCGCGTGCTCGTGGCCGTGATCTCGAAGGACGGCGACATGCTCGACCAGCAGTTCATGGCCACGCTGGAGAACGTGACCAACGAGGTCATCAACCTCGACGCCACCGACGACGCCCGCGTGCGTTCGCTGTTCACCCCGAACGTGCGCTTCATCGAGGTGGTCGAGGACGGCCTTTCGGGCGGCAACGTCATCCCGCAGACCTTCACCCCGAACGTCGAGGGCTTCCAGGCCTACGACGAGGACTACGAGCAGATCCGCAGCAACATCATCAAGGCCAACATCGTCGGCCGGCTGGTGGCCAAGGACTTCTCGGGCGCGATGATCTGGGCCGACCTGATCCCCGAGTCGGACGTCAACAAGCTCGACTACCAGCAGGTGGCCGACCAGTTCGAGGCCATCCGCCAGAAGTACGAGGACGAGAACCACACCGTCCACATCATCGGCTTCGCCAAGATGGTGGGCGACATCAGCGACGGCGCGCGCTCGGTCATCAACTTCTTCGCGCTCACCATCGCCTTCACCTGGCTGCTGCTGTTCCTGTACTCGACCTCGGTGAAGCTGGCCTCGCTCACCGTCGCGGCGGCGCTGGTCTCGGTGGTGTGGATGCTCGGCGCCCTGCAGCTGATGGGCTTCGGCATCGACCCGATGAACATGCTCACGCCCTTCCTGATCTTCGCCATCGCGGTCAGCCACGGCGAGCAGATGATCAACCGCTTCCGCGGCGAGATCTTCTTCGGCGGCCTCGAGGAAGGCACGGTCGACGAACTGCGCGCACGCGCCAAGGACGCGGTCGAGCCGCTCGAGGCGGCCCGCCTGTCCTTCCGCATGCTGCTCATCCCGGGCACCGTGGCGCTGCTGGCCGGCTGCATCGGCTTCGGCGCGATCATGGTCATCCCGATCGACATGGTGCGCGAGCTGGCCATCACCGCCACCGTCGGCGTGGCCCTGACCATCCTCACCGACCTGGTGCTGCTGCCGGTGCTGCTGAGCTACACCCGCCTGCGCAACATCGACCGCAAGCGCGAGTTCCGCCTGCGCCAGCTCACCCGCTTCGACCGCATCTGGGCGGCGCTGTCGCGGCTGAGCCGGCCGAAGATCGCCTACACCGTGGTCGCCATCGGCCTGGTCGGCTGGTTCTTCGCCTGGCAGCACGGCAACAAGGTGATGATCGGCGACGCCCAGCAGGGCGTGGCCGAACTGCATGCCGACGCGCGCTACAACCAGGACGCGGTGCTGATCTCCGAGCGCTTCGCCCTGGGCGTCGACATCCTCAACGTGATCGCAGAAGCCGGTCCCTCGGCCTGCACCACCTCCTACGCCGCCATGGAGCTGATCGACCGCTTCGCCTGGCACATGGAGAACGTCGAGGGTGTCGAGCAGGTGATCACGCTGCCGGCCGCCGCCAAGATCGTCAACGCCGGCTGGAACGACGGCCTGGCCGCCTGGCGCGTGCTGCCGCGCGACCCGGACACGCTGCGCCAGGCGACGCAGAGCTTCGAGACCGACTCGGGCCTGCTCAACGAAGACTGCAGCGCGATGCCGATCACCATCTTCACCTCGGACCACCGCGCCACCACCATCGACCGCGTGGTCGCGGCGGTGAAGGAGTTCCGCGAGCAGAACAACGCCTACACCGAGGGCAACCTGCGCGTGCAGCTGGCCGAGCGTGCGCTCGAGGAGCCGGGCTTCGCTCCCGACCAGGTGAACCTGCGCCTGGCCACCGGCAACGTCGGCGTGATGGCGGCCACCAACGACACCGTGCGTGAGTCCGAGCACACCATCATCTACCTGCTGTACGCGGCGGTGTTCGTGATGTGCCTGCTCAGCTTCCGCAGCCCGCTGTCGGCGCTGTGCATCCTGCTGCCGCTGGTGCTGGTGACCGAGCTGGGCCACTCGCTGATGGTCGAGCTCGACATCGGCATGAAGGTCAACACGCTGTGCGTGGTGGCCCTGGGCGTTGGCATCGGCGTGGACTACGGCATCTACATCTTCGCGCGCATGCGCGAGGCGATGCAGACGCCGGGCCGCACGCTCTCGGAGAGCTACTTCATCGCGCTCAAGACCACCGGCATCGCGATCTTCTACACCGCGCTGACCCTGGCGGTGGGCGTGGCGATGTGGATCTTCTCCGACCTCAAGTTCCAGGCCGACATGGGCATCATGCTCACCTTCATGTTCGTGGTGAACATGGTCGCCGCGATCATCTTCCTCCCGGCGCTGTGCCGCCTGCTGCTGCGCCCGGGCGAGAAGGACACCTGGACCCCGCGCCTCTGATCCACGCGTGTCGCTTCACCGGGAAGGCGGGCTTCGGCCCGCCTTCTTTTTTTGCCGCGCAAATCCGCGGCAAAAATCAAAGCTCTTCGGCGACCGGCGCAGGCCGGGACTTGGCCTGGGAGCGCAGGGCGATCAGCAGGATGCCGGCCAGGGTCATGGCGCCACCCAGCCAGAGCCGGGGCCCGGGCCGGTCGCCCCAGAAGGCGATGCCCAGGGCCGAGGCGAACACCGGCGTGAGCAGCAGCCAGGGCATCACCTTCGCCACGGCGTGCCGTTGCACCAGCGAGTAATAGAGGCCGTGGCCGATCACCGAGGCGACGATCGCCGCGTAGGCGATGCCGGCCCAGGCCGTGCCGGAAAGCGCGCCCAGCGTCGCCAGCGCACCGGGCTCGAGCCAAAGGCTCAGGCCCAGCAGCGGCAGCACGCCCACCGCGGCGATCCAGGCCTGCATGCCGTAGCGCGTGACCCCGCCCAGGCCGCGCATCAGCACCGTGCTGACCGCCAGGAAGAACGCCGAGGCCAGCATCAGCGCCAGTGAAGCCGGGTGGTCGAGCACCAGCGGGTCCATGCCCAGCACCAGCACGCCGGCGAAGCTGAGCGCGATGGCCGTGCCCGTGCGCCAGGCGAAGCGTTCGCCCAGCACTGCCCAGGCCAGCAGCACCGACATCGGCACGTAGCTCTGCATGACGATGGCCGGCGAGCTCAGGTCGCCGGCCAGCTTCAGGGCCCAGAAGCTCAGGCCGAAGTGCAGCACGCCGGTGCTGATGCAGATCGCCAGCAGCCGCGGCCACTGCCCGGGCGCCGGTCGTCGCAGGAAGGGCGCGAGCAGCAGTACCAGCAGCACGAGCCGCAGCGCGGTGAACAGCAGCGGCGGCAGTTCGCGCAAGGCCAGCGCGGAGCCGAGGAAATTGCCGGCCCAGGCCAGGCAGATCAGCAGGGCGATCAGGATGTCGCGCAGGGGCATCGGCAGGACCAGGCGGGGCGGCGGGCCATTATCGCCGCTCCGGCGCCGGTGCTTGCCACGGAAGGCCAACCCGGGCCAAAGTCCCCCGGCGCGATGCGCATCTATTCAATGAACGGGGAGGTTCGTGATGGAAATGGCGGCAATTGGTGGAATGCTGGTGGTGTCCCTGCTCTTCATCGTGGTGGGCCTGCTGGTTGCAGCGCTCATCCTCAAGCTTTCGGTGCGCATCGCCGCGGGTTTCCCGGCGGGCTACCTGCGCTCGCTGGGCACGGTGGTGGTGGCGGGCATCCTGGGCTTCATCGTCAACTTCGCGCTGAGCATGGTGCTCGGGATCGGCAGTGGCGCGATGGGGGCGGGGGATTCGGAAGCTGCCGCGGTCGCCATGGCCGGCGCGGGCCTGGCCTTCCTCGGCATCAGCCTGGTGGCGAACTTCCTGATCAACGCGTTCTGCGTCAACCTGATAATCAAGCGCCCCGACGGCGGTTCGATCGGCTTCGGCCGTTCGCTCCTGGTCGTGCTGGTCTACATGATCATCCTGGTCGTGATCGGCATCGTCCTCGGCGTGGTCATGGCGATGCTGGGCATCGGCGCGGCCAGCCTGGCAGGCCTCTGAGGGATCGGCATCACCCATGCGCGGGCGCCCCGGCACCCGCGCATTTTCCGTCGGCGGCTCAGTCGAGCCGCAGGTCCGCCAGTCGCTCCAGGGCCTCGGCGTACTTGGCGCGCGTGCCTTCGATCACCTGCGCCGGCAGGCGCGGGCCGGGCGCGGTCTTGCCCCAGTCCAGGGTCTCGAGGTAGTCGCGCACGAACTGCTTGTCGTAGCTCGGCGGACTGTTGCCCACCTGGTACTGGTCGGCCGGCCAGAAGCGCGAGCTGTCGGGCGTGAGCAACTCGTCCATCACGTGAAGCACGCCGTTGTCGTCCAGGCCGAACTCGAGCTTGGTGTCGGCGATGATGATGCCGCGCTCGAGCGCGTAGGCGGCCGCGAACTGGTAGATCTGCAGCGTGGCGGCGCGGATCTGCTCGGCCAGCTCGGCGCCGACCTTGGCGACCATGGTGTCGAAGCTGATGTTCTCGTCGTGTTCGCCGACCGCGGCCTTGCTCGACGGAGTGAAGATGGGCTGCGGCAGCTGCTCGGCCTGGCGCAGGCCCGTCGGCAGGCGGATCTCGCAGACCGCGCCGGTGCGCTGGTAGTCCTTCCAGCCGCTGCCGATCAGGTAGCCGCGCACGATCGCCTCCACGGGCACCGGGCGCAGGCGCTTGGTGACCACCGAGCGGCGCGCGTACAGCGAGGCGTCGGTGCCCGGCGGCAGGACGCCCGCCACGTCCTCGTGGGTGAGGTGGTTGGGCACCAGGTGGGCGGTCTTGTCGAACCAGAAGTTGCTGATCTGGCAGAGCATCTCGCCCTTGCCGGGGATCGGGTCGGGCAGCACCACGTCGAAGGCCGAGAGGCGGTCGGTGGCGACCATCAGCAGGCGTTTCCCCGGCAGCTCGAACACGTCGCGGACCTTGCCGCGGTGGAGCAGGGTGAGACCGGGAAGATCGGCGGTATGCAGGGTGGTGGGCACGGGCGCCTCGGGTCACTGGACCGGGCCGGGCATTGTACGGCCGTCACGGCCCGAGTGCGCGCCCCGCTGGTAGAATCCCGCGCATGTCCCGCCATGCCCTGGTCCTCGCCCTCGCCCTGGTCCCGCTCGCCGCCTGCGCCGACGGCCAGCCCCCGGCCGCCGCGGCCGCCACGACGCCCGACGGGACGCCCGAGCGCCCGGCCAAACTCGGTCTGTGCACCGCCTGCCACGGCGAAGACGGCACCAGCCGCACCGCCGGCACCCCGCACCTGGGCGGCCAGGACCGGCTCTACCTCGAGCGCGCCCTGGCCGACTACCGCAGCGGCAAGCGCCAGCACGTGCCCATGACCAGCCTGGCCAATGCCCTGCAGCCGGCCGACATCGAGGCCCTGGCGGCCTGGTATTCGGCCCGGCCGGGCTTCGCCGGGAGCGTGCCGTGAGGTACTACGGCAAGGTGCTGGGCTTCATCGCGGGCTGGCTGCTGCTGCGCCATCCGGCCGGCGCCGTGCTGGGCCTGCTGGTGGGGCACGCCTTCGACGCCGACTGGTTCCGGGCGAAGAAATACGACCCCTATGCCGTGCTCGGGCTGACGTCCGAGGCCAGCGAGGCCGAGATCGACCGCGCCTACCGCCGGCTGATCACCCAGTACCATCCCGACCGCCTGGGCGGCGTCGCCGAGGAGCTGCGCAAGCAGGCCGAGGAGAAGGCGCGCGAGATCAACCGGGCTTACGACCAGATCAAGAAACTGCGCTCGCGCAACTGAGGCCGCCATGTCGAACTGCATCATCGCCCCGTCCATCCTGTCCGCGAACTTCGCCAAGCTGGGCGAGGAGGTGGACGCGGTGCTCGCCGCCGGCGCCGACTGGGTGCACTTCGACGTGATGGACAACCATTACGTGCCCAACCTCACCATCGGCCCGCTGGTGTGCGAGGCGCTGCGCAAGCACGGCGTCACCGCGCCGATCGACGTGCACCTGATGGTCAGGCCGGTCGACCGGATCGTGCCCGACTTCGCCGCCGCCGGCGCCAGCCTCATCAGCTTCCACCCGGAGGCCAGCGAGCACGTGCACCGCACCATCCAGCTGATCAAGTCGCTTGGCTGCCAGGCCGGCCTGGTGCTCAACCCGGCCACGCCGGTCGAGGTGCTCGACTACGTGCTGCCCGAGCTCGACCTGGTGCTGCTGATGTCGGTCAACCCGGGCTTCGGCGGCCAGGCCTTCATCCCCTCGGCGCTCGACAAGCTCAAGCGCGTGCGCGAGCGCATCGACAAGCTGGGCAAGCCGATCCGCCTGGAGATCGACGGCGGCGTGAAGGCCGACAACATCCGCGCGATTGCGGAGGCCGGCGCCGACACCTTCGTCGCCGGCTCGGCCATCTTCAACGCGCCCGACTACGCCGACGTCATCGCCCGCATGCGCGCCGAAGTCGCCGCCGCCTGAGGAAAGCGGGCTGAGGGTGACGAGGTAGCGCAGCGGCCCGCGCGGGGCGGTGGCGTCGAAGGGCCAGCAGGTGACGAGCACGAGCTGGTCGGGGCCGGTGGCGAGCCGATGGCTGCGGGCGTCGGCCACCTGGGTGGCGGTGACGACGTAGTCGCGCGGGCCCTGCGGGGTTTCCAGGCGCAAGGCGTCGCCGTCGCGAAGGTGCCGCAACCATTCGAAGTGCGTATCGCGATGGCCGCTGAGCACCACCGTGCCCGGCGTGCCGGGCCGCGCGCTCGATTCCGCCCAGCCCGGGCCAAAGGCCAGCGTGCGGCCGCTGTCGCCGGCCAGCACCACCTGCGAGATGCCCAGCCGCGGCGCGGCGATGTGCGCCACGGCGTGCGTGTCGGCCCAAGGCCAGGGCCGGTGCGGGCCGCCTTCGGCCAGCGAACGCTCCCAGGCCGACTGCAGCAGCAGCTGTGCCAGGGCCGCCTTGGCCGGCAGCCAGGCGGCCTGCGCCGCCATCGTCGCCGCCGCCAGCAGCAGGCCCAGCCCCAGCCAGCGCCGGGCCGGCGCCAGCGTGCCGCGCAGGCTGCGCGGCAGGGGGCGCCGCGATGGTGGGACTTCCGTGTCCCGAGGGTGCATCCGTGATGCGGTCGCGGCGAAGTTCACGGCGCCTCCTGCGCCGTCCGGGGAGGAAGCAGGGGCAGCGGCCGGCGCAGCAGCAGCGGGCTGGCGTCGGCGGGCAGGAAATGCCAGTGCATGTGCTCGAGGGCGCGCTGGGTGGAGCGGGCGCGCGGTTCGGGCGCGGGCGTGGGGAAGTATTCGCGGTGTTCGACGATCAGGACCATGGCGGGCTCCTTGGGGGTGGTCGCGCCTGGAGGCGCTCCTACAGCGGTTCGGCGGGGGTTCGCATCAGCACGAGCAGGGCGGTGCAGGCGAGGAAGGCGAGCAGTCGGGTGGCCATGGCTCAGCTCCGGGTGCGCAGCACGGCCAGGCCGCCAAGCGCCAGGGCGAGCGCGAGCAGCAGTTCGCGGGTCCAGCCGGTGCTGCCCTGGGCGAAGGCCAGGCTGCCGGCCGGGGTGGCGTTGGACAGGCGGGTGCTGCCCAGCTCCGCCTGGCGCGGCCGGGCCGGCGTGCGGTCCACCGCCACCAGGCTGGTGTAGGTGCTGACCAGGCCATGCCGCAGCGCGACATCGACGATGGCGGGCTTGAGGCTTTCGATGTCGCCGCCGCGACGGACCTCGTCCTCGAGCGAGTCGATGCGGGCGCGCGCCCACAGCCGGCCGATGCCCGGCGCCGGCGTCGCCTTGCTGCCGTCGAGCGAGACGCGACGCACCCAGGGCTGCGGCGTCAGGCCGCGCACCGTGGCCACGCCATCGAGCGAACCCAGCCTGGCCACCACCTGCAGCGCCTCGCCTTGGTAGAGGTCGGGGATGCGCGCCGGATAGGCCTCGGCCACGCCCGGCCAGTCCACGGCCACATCGCGCATCGCCGGCCGGTCGAGCTTCGCCAGCAGCGCATCCATCTTCTCGGCGACCTCGTTGACGTCGCGCACCACGATGCCGGTGCCGCGCCCGGACTCGGCGGCCTTGCGCAGGAAGTGGCCGTTGGGCGCGCTGCCGATGCCGACCGGGAACAGGCGCGCGTCGCCGCGTTCGGTCTCGATCAACTGCAGCAGCTCGTCCTCGTTGCCGATCGCCGCGTCGGTGGCCAGCACCACCTGGCGCAGGAAGCCTTCTGGGGCCGTCCCGGCGAAGGCCGCGCGCAGCGCCGGCAGCATCCGCGTGCCGCCTTCGGCCTGCAGCGAGCGCACGAAGGCGCGGGCCCGGGCCACGTTGCCCGGCTGCGCGGGCACGGCTTCCGGGAAGAGCAGGTCGAAGCTGTCGTCGAAGCGGATCACGTTGAAGCGGTCGCCCGGGCGCAGCCGCGCCAGCGCGCGGTCGGCGGCTTCGATCGCCTGCGCCATCGAGGCGCCGGACATCGAACCGGAGTTGTCGATGACCAGGACCAGTTCGCGCGGCAGCGGCGCCACCGGCAGGGTCGGCGGCACCAGCATCAGCAGGGCGAAGTCCTCGCCGCCGATGCGGTCGGTGAACAGCGCGCTGCGCGGCGCCTTGCTGGGCACGGGCTCCCAGCGCAGTTCAAAGTCGCGGTCGCTGGCTTCGACGAGGTCGGCCAGCGTGACCCGGTAGGTCGGGCCTTCGGCCCAGACCGTCACCGCGTGGGAGGGACTTTCTAGGCGCTGCAGCGGCAGCCCCGGCACGATCTCGGCGCTCAGCGCCACGGTCGGCGGCAGCGCGCCGCCGGCGTCCGTGCCTGAGGCCACGGCCGGCAGCGCCTCGGCCAGGGCGGGGTTCGCGTCGGCCATCGCGCGCATGGCCAAGGGCGTCTCGGGATCGGGCGCCGGCGTGTAGCGCGGCGTCAGCGTCAGCGGCAGCCCGAGCGAGAACTCGCCGTCGCGGTAGTGCACCGGCTGCCAGTAACGCACCTCGATCTCGACTTCCTCGCCGGGCCCGATGTTGGCCACCGCGGTCTGGAACAGGTTGGGGCGGTTCTGCTCGACCAGGCTGGCGCGCTGGCCGGCGGCGGCCGCCGCCTCGTACACCGCCCGCGCCTCCTGCTTCTCGCGGATCTCGCCCTCGACCAGGCGCTCGCCAATGCGCAGCGTGAGCCCGCCGACGGCGGCGTTCTCCGGCAGCGGCAGCAGGTAGCGGCCCTCGCGCCACTGGCTGCTGTCGTTGCGGTAGGTCTGGCGCACCGACACCTCGGCCAGCAGGCCGTGCACCTGCATGTGCACGGTGGTGTCCATGGCGAGGCTGGCGACCCAGCGGCCCTCGTGTTCGAACACCAGCCCTTCCGGCTCCTCGCCGGCGTGGGCGGTGGCGGCGGCCAGCAGCAGCCCCAGCGTCGCCAGCCAGGCGGCGACGAGGCGCGGGCGACGCAGGGAGCGGAAGAAACGGGGCTTGCGGGTGATGCGTTCGCTCATGGCGGCTCTCCGTGGTGGCAGTGCCATTGCAGGCCCGTCGGCGGCCGCCGGCGGGGCCGACCCGGGGCAGGGCGCGGGCAAGTTGTGGCAATTGCCGGGCAATGCATTGCCGGCCCGCGGCGGCTGCCCTAGGCTGGCCGCCATGTCACGCACCGTCGCCATCGTCGAGGACGAACCCGCCATCCGCGCCAACTACGCCGAGGCCCTGCGCCGGCATGGCTACGAGGTGCAGCCGCACGCCAGCCGCGCCGAGGCGCAGGCGGCGTTCTCGCTCAGGCTGCCGGACCTGGTGATCATCGACGTCGGCCTGGGCGACGAGCCCGAGGGCGGCTTCGACCTGTGCCGCGAGCTGCGCGCGCGCTCGGCGACGCTGCCGATCCTGTTCCTGACCGCGCGTGATTCCGACTTCGACGTGATCTCGGGCCTTCGCCTGGGCGCCGACGACTACCTGAGCAAGGACACCAGCCTGCCCCAGCTCACCGCCCGCATCCACGCGCTGTTCCGGCGCATGGACTCGCTGTCGGCGCCGCGGGCGAAGGAGCAGGTGTTCCGGCTGCGCGGCCTGACGCTCGAGCTCGAGCGCATGCGCGTGACCTGGGAAGGCAACGAGGTCGGGCTCACCGTCACCGAGTTCTGGATGGTGCACGCGATGGTGCGCTACCCGGGCCACGTCAAGAGCCGCGAGCAGCTGATGCGCGAGGCGCAGGTGGTGGTGGACGACGCGACCATCACCTCGCACATCAAGCGCATCCGTCGGAAGTTCCAGGCGCTCGACCCGGGCTTCGACGAGATCGACACCGTGCACGGCGCCGGCTACCGCTGGCGCGCCTGAGCCCGGCATGCGCATCCGCACCAAGCTGGCGCTCGCGGCCCTTTCGATCCTGGCGCTGCCCTGGGCCGGCTGGCAGTTCGTGCAGCGCATGGAAACCCTGCTCCGGCAGGGCCAGGAGCAGGCCCTGCTGGCCTCGGCCGAGGCGCTGGCGCGCGGCATCGCGGTGCGCCCCGGCGGGCTGCCGCCGGCGGGCGAGAGCTGGCACGTGCACCGGCTGGAATTCGCGCCGCGGCTCGACGGCCAGGTGGACGACTGGCGCGGCGCCGCCGACGCGCCGCTGGCCTTCGGCGCGCCGCGGCCCTGGCTGCGCGTGGTGGCCGGCCGCGCCAACGAGCGGTTGCATCTGTGGATCTCCGTGGACGACGCCAGCGCCCAGCGCGGCGAGGCGCACTGGCCGGGCGACCTGGAGTTCGACCGGCTGCAGCTGTCGCTGCTTGGCCGCGCCGGCGAACTGGAGCTGCGCCTGGCCAACAGCGAAAGCGGTCCGCTGAAGGTGTCCGGCGCCGACGGCCTGCCGCCGCCGGTCCGGATCGAAGGCCATTGGCGCGAGCGCGCCGGCGGTTACGACGTGGAGCTGGCGCTGCCGCAGGACTTCAGCGTGCGTGGCCTGGGCATCGGGGCGCGCGACCTCGATGCCGGCGGCACGCGCCGCGTCGCCGGCACGCTCGCCGCCGACGGCACGCCGCGACGCCTGCCGCTGCACGGCTACCTCGGTTCGCTCGAGCCGGTGCTGCTGGCGCTGGCGCCCGAGGGCATGCGCGTGCGCGTGGCCGACCGCGAGGGCTGGGTGGTGGCGCGCGCCGGCGCGCTGCGCGCCGACCCCACCGACGAGGACATCCTGCCCTGGCGGCGCGCGCTCTACCGCACGCTGCTGTTCCGCGACATCGGCGCCGCCAGCACCGAGGTGCCGGAAGCGCGTCGCCTGGTGCGCGCGGAGCTGGCGCAGGCGATCGCCGGCGAGCCGGCCGTGGCCTGGCGCCGCGACCCGGGCGGCGCCCGCCTGTTGCTCTCGGCCGCCGTGCCGCTGGAGGTCGAGGGCCAGGTGCGCGGGGCGGTGCTGCTGGAGCGTTCGAACTCCGAGGTGCTGGTGCTAACCGACCAGGCGCTGTCGGGCCTGCTGGGCGTGAGTGCGGTGGCCTTCCTGGCCTCCGGCGGCCTGATCCTGCTGTTCGCCGGCCGGCTGGGCCAGCGCATCCGCCGCCTGCGCGACGCCGCCGAGCGCGCGCTCGATCGCGAAGGCCGCGTCACGCCCTTCCCGCGCACGGACGCCCGCGACGAGGTCGGCGACCTCTCGCGCAGCTTCGCCCGCCTGCTCGACCAGGTCGCCGCCTACACCGACTACCTGCGGACCCTGGCCGGCAAGCTCTCGCACGAACTCAACACGCCGCTGGCGATCGTGCGCACTTCGCTCGACAACCTGGAACATGCCTCGCTCGAGCCCGAGGCGCGCGCCTACGTCGGCCGCGCCCGCGACGGCATCGAGCGCATGGGCCACCTGGTGCGCACGATGAGCGAGGTGACCCGCATCGAACACGCCATCGAAGCCGCCGAGGCCGAAGAGGTCGACCTGCGCGCCCTGCTGGCCGACTGCGCCGAGGCCTACCGCGGCCTGCTGGCGCCGCGCGAGCTGCGCCTGGACCTGCCGCCCGGGCCGCTGCGGCTGCGCGCCGCCCCCGAGCTGGTGGTGCAGGCGCTCGACAAGCTGGTCGACAACGCCCGCGGCTTCACGCCCGAGGACGGCTGGGTGCGGCTGTCGGCGCGGGCCGGGCCGAACGGCGTACGCATCTCGCTGGCCAACCGCGGCCCGACCCTGCCCGCCGCGATGCGAGGCCGCCTGTTCGACTCGCTGGTCAGCCTGCGCGATAAAGGCCAGCGCGGCGAAGGCGCCGCCCACCTGGGCTTCGGCCTGTACGTGGTGCGCCTGGTCGCCGACCTGCACCGCGGCCGCGCCGAAGCCCACGACCTGCCCACCGGTGACGGCGTCGAATTCACCCTCCACCTCCGCGGCATGCCCTGAACCCCGCCGCCTTTGTAGGAGCGCCTTCAGGCGCGAAGCTTTTGCCTCATCTTCTGTGTCGACTCGCGACCTTCACGAGTGGAGGCGCCGTGCCTTCGCCCCGGCCGACACGCCGTGAACCCATCCATGGGGCTCGTCGGCGACGTCCATGTCGCCGACGGTCGGCCGGGGCGAAGGCACGGCACCTCCTCGAACCTTTCGTCGTGGCCGAAGGGAAATCAAAGGCAAGAGCGAAAGCAAAGGCAAGAGCGAAAGCAAAGGCAAGAGCGAAAGCAAAGGCAAGAGCGAAAGCAAAGGCAAGAGCGAAAGCAAAGGCAAGAGCGAAAGCAAAGGCAAGAGCGAAAGCAAAGGCAAGAGCGAAAGCAAAGGCAAGAGCGAAAGCAAAGGCAAGAGCGAAAGCAAAGGCAAGAGCGAAAGCAAAGGCAAGAGCGAAAGCAAAGGCAAGAGCGAAAGCAAAGGCAAGAGCGAAAGCAAAGGCAAGAGCGAAAGCAAAGGCAAGAGCGAAAGCAAAGGCAAGAGCGAAAGCAAAGGCAAGAGCGAAAGCAAAGGCAAGAGCGAAAGCAAAGGCAAGAGCGAAAGCAAAGGCAAGAGCGAAAGCAAAGGCAAGAGCGAAAGCAAAGGCAAGAGCGAAAGCAAAGGCAAGAGCGAAAGCAAAGGCAAGAGCGAAAGCAAAGGCAAGAGCGAAAGCAAAGGCAAGAGCGAAAGCAAAGGCGTCGAATCCGCCCAGTTGCTGAGAGTGCCTTGGCTCTTCAATCTCGCCGAAATGCTTCGTCCCTGAAGGCCGCCCGCTGAAGTCGGAGCGACGCGGCGGCGCCACTACGGTGGTGTCCCGGCCGGANCGGCGGCGCCACTACGGTGGTGTCCCGGCCGGAAGGGCCAGCGCGGGCAAAAGCATCGCGCCTGAAGGCGCTCCTACAGGGGGGGGCTCCCCGCACGGGGACCTCGTTATACTCGGGGGCCGTGCCAAAGCAGGTCATTGCGTGATTTCCGCCGATCAGTTCCAGGCCCTTGCCCGGGCCGGCCACAACCGCATTCCGGTCGTGCGCGAAGTGCTTTCCGACCTCGACACGCCGCTGTCGGTCTACCTCAAGCTGGCCGACGGGCCGCACACCTACCTGTTCGAGTCGGTGGAAGGCGGCGAGAACTGGGGTCGGTATTCGATCATCGGCCTGCCGGCGCGGCGCACCTTCACCTTCCGCGGCAACACGCTGGAAGTACGCGAGCATGGCGAACTCGTCCAGACCCGCGAGCTCGACGACCCGCTCGCCGAGGTCGACCGCCTGCGCGCCTCGTACACGGTGCCGCGCATCGAAGGGCTGCCGGGTTTCACCGGTGGCCTGGTGGGCTATTTCGGTTTCGAAACCATCGGCTGGATCGAGCCGCGCCTGGCCGGCGGCGACAAGCCCGACCAGCTGGGCACGCCCGATGCCCTGCTGATGCTCAGCGAGGAAGTCGCGGTCTTCGACAACCTCAAGGGCCGGCTGTACCTGGTGGTGCACGCCGACCCCGGCGAGCCCCAGGCGTACGCACGGGCCGTGCGCCGGCTCGACGAGCTGGTGCACCGGCTGCGCCACTCCGGTCGCAGCTACCCCGACGTGCTCGACCCGTCGCTGCTGGGCGAACAGGACTTCGTCTCCGGCTTCACCCGCGAGGGCTTCCTGGCGGCGGTGGAGCGCTGCAAGGAATACATCCGCGCCGGCGACATCTTCCAGGTCGTGATCAGCCAGCGCATGAGCGTGCCCTTCCGCGCCCGGCCGGTGGACGTCTACCGGGCGCTGCGCGCGCTCAACCCGTCGCCCTACATGTACTTCCTCGATCTCGGCGGCACCCAGGTGGTGGGCAGCTCGCCCGAGATCCTGGTGCGCCTGCAGGGCGGTGAGGTCACCGTGCGGCCGATCGCCGGCACGCGCCCGCGCGGCGCCACGCCCGAGGCCGACGCGGCGCTCGAGGCCGAGCTGCTGGCCGACCCGAAGGAGCGCGCCGAGCACCTGATGCTGATCGACCTGGGCCGCAACGACGTCGGCCGCGTCGCCGAGCCCGGCAGCGTCACCGTGCCGGACCGTTTCATCATCGAGCGCTATTCGCACGTGATGCACATCGTCAGCGAGGTGCGCGGCCGGGTGCGCGACGGCGTGGGATTCGCCGACGTCATCAAGGCCACCTTCCCGGCGGGCACCGTGAGCGGCGCGCCCAAGATCCGCGCACTCGAGGTCATCCGCGAGCTCGAGCCGGTCAAGCGCAACATCTATTCCGGTGCCGTCGGCTACCTCAACTGGTGGGGCGACGCCGACACCGCCATCGCCATCCGCACGGCGGTCATCCAGGACGGCCGCCTGCACGTGCAGGCCGGCGCCGGCATCGTGCACGACTCCGATCCCGTGAAGGAGTGGGAGGAAACGCTGAACAAGGGCCGCGCCTTGTTCCGCGCCGTGTCCCAGGCGGCCGGCGGGCTCTGAGGGCGGCCGGGTGGCGTCGGGACGGCTCATAAACCGCTTCCGACCGCGCAGCGCCGGTTTGCGGCGTTGGCTGGGCCTGACCTACGGCCTGCTGGCGGTGGTGCTGGTGGCGCTGCTGGCCTGGCGGGTGGAGCGGGTGGCCACCGACAGCCTGGAGAAGGACATCGGCCTGCGTCTGGAGGCGCGTGCCCAGGCGCTGGCGGGGCGGCTCGACCGCGGCCTGTTCGAACGCCTCAACGACATGCGCGCGCTGGCGCTGCTGCCGGGCGTGGACGATCCGGTGGCCAACGAGGACACGCTGCGAGACCTGTTCGACCTGATGCAGCTCAACTACCCGGACTATGTCTGGATCGGCGTGGCCGATTCACAGGGCCGGGTGATGGTGTCCAACCGCGGCCTGCTCGAGGGCGCGGATGTCTCGCAGCGGCCCTGGTTCCAGGCCGGGCGCAAGGAGCCCTTCGTGGGCGACCTGCACGACGCCGTGCTGCTGTCGAAGCTGGTGTCCGCGCCGGGGGGCGAGCCGCTGCGGCTGGTGGACGTGGCCGCGCCCATCCACGATGCGCACGGCGTGGTGATCGGCGTGCTGGGCGCGCACCTGTCGTGGCGCTGGGCCGAAAACCTGGTGCGCGACCAGGTGGCGCCCACCCTGGCCAATGACCCGGTGGACGTGGTGTTCCTCAATGCCGATGGCCAGGTGATCCTCGGGCCCGAGGGCCTGGGCGGCACCACGCCGGGCCTGCCCAGCACCCGGGCCGTGCTCGGCGGCCAGCGCGGCGCGGTGCGCGAGACCTGGCCCGACGGCAAGGAATACCTCGTCGGTTACGTGCCGACCTCGGGCCACGAAAGCTACGGCAGCATCGGCTGGCGGGTGCTGGTGCGCAAGGAAGCCTCGCTCGCGCTCGAACCGGTGGCCGAACTGAGCCGGCAGATCTGGCTGGCCGCGCTGGTGTTGCTGTTGGCTTTCCTGTTCGTGTCCTCGCTGATGGCGCGCATGATCGGCACGCCGCTGCACGCGCTGGCGCTGGCGGCCAGGCGCATGCAGGCGCGCGAACCGGGGGCGAGCTTTCCGCCGGAACGTGGATACCGCGAAGCGCGCGAACTGACCGGCGCGCTGCGCAGCCTGGTCGATGACCTCACCACCCACGAGCAGGAGCTCACCGCGCTGACGACGCAGCTCGAGCAGCGCGTGCGCGAGCGCACCCAGGCCCTGAGCGACGCCAACGCCCAGCTCGAGGTGCTGGCGATGACCGATGCGCTCACCGGCCTGGCCAACCGCCGCCACTTCGGCGACCAGCTGGCGCGCGAGGCCACGCGCGCGGCGGAGAACGGCAAGCCGATCAGCCTGGTGACGATGGACATCGACCACTTCAAGGCCGTCAACGACCAGCACGGCCACCCGGCCGGCGACGCCGTGCTGCGGCACGTGGCCCTGGTGCTCGAGGAGCAGGTGCGCGGCAGCGACCTGCTGGCGCGCGTAGGCGGCGAGGAGTTCGCCGTGCTGGCCGTCGACACCGGCATCGTCGAGGCCGGCCAGCTGGCCGAGCGCCTGCGCAAGGCGGTGGAGGAATCGTCGCCGGTGTCGGTGGGCCGGGCCTCGCTGACGGTGACCATCAGCCTGGGCGTGGTGACCCGCCGCATCAAGCCGGGCGACCTGGCGCGGGCGCCGGAGCACCTGCTGGCCGCGGCCGACGACGCGCTGTACAGGGCCAAGCGCAACGGGCGCAACCGGGTCGAGGTGTCGGTGGGCTGAGGCCGGTGGCGGGGGCCGGCGGCGGTTTGCGTGGTGGCGGGGAACCCCGAATGCGGAGCCCGCGCCATGTCCATTTCCCAGTACTCCCGTCCGGCCAGCCTGGTGCCGGTCCTGGCCCTGCTCGTGGCCTGCTCGGCGCCGGTGGGTGCGGCCCCCGAGGTCGATGCCGTCTCCGATGCCGCCCCGGCCACTAACGCCGCCGCGCCGGTTTCATCCGGCTCGATCGTCGGCGAATGGAATCCGGACCCCTCGCTCTGCGCCGACAGCCGAATGACCTTCACCGCCGACGGCCGCCACGAAGCCCTGATGGACGACGGCGACGGCTGGCAGGTGCTGGCCGCCGGCCGCTACGAACTGGACGGCCGCACGCTGGTCATCCGCTTCGAAGGCGAGGTGCAGGAGCGCGAGGTGGTTTCGGTGGACGGGGAGGCGCTGGTGCTACGGCATGATGACGCCGCGCTGGCGGAGGTGACCGGGGGGTATGAGGTGACGCTGCATCGGTGCCCGGTGCGCGACGGAGGCCCGTCGGCCTGACCCCCGGCCGGGAACCGGCTATGCTTGGCCGGCCGCGCGCCGGCCACACCTTCCGCAACCGTGGGTATCCCAGTGGGTACCGCAGGCCCCGTCCTGCGGGGAGTTCGTGGCGGCCGCCCTGAAAACCTGATTCGCGGGCCGCCCATGCTGCTGATGATCGACAACTACGACAGCTTCACCTACAACCTCGTGCAGTACCTGGGTGAGCTGGGGCAGGACGTGAAGGTGGTGCGCAACGACGCACTCACCGTGGCCGAAATCGAGGCGCTGGCGCCCGCGCACATCGTCATCTCGCCGGGGCCGTGCACGCCGAACGAGGCCGGGGTGTCGCTGGAGGTCCTGGAAACGCTCTCGGGCAGGGTGCCGATCCTCGGCGTCTGCCTGGGCCACCAGAGCCTCGGCCAGGCCTTCGGCGGCAAGGTGGTGCGCGCCCGCACCATCATGCACGGCAAGACCTCGCCGATCCGCCACAAGGGCGTCGGCGTGTTCGCCGGCCTGCCGGATCCGTTCGAGGCCACGCGCTACCATTCGCTGGTGGTGGAGAAGGATTCGCTGCCCGACTGCCTGGAGGTTACGGCCTGGACCGAGAACGAAGACGGTTCGGTGGACGAGATCATGGGGTTGCGGCACAAGACCCTGGCGGTGGAGGGGGTGCAGTTCCACCCCGAATCGATCCTGACCCAGCACGGGCACGACATGCTTCGCAATTTCCTTGAGGGAAATCGCGCCTGAAGGCGCTCCTACAGAGAACAGCAATGCCGATCAAGCCGCAGGACGCGCTGCAGCGCGTGATTGAAAACCGCGAGATCTTCCACGACGAGATGGTCGACCTGATGCGCCAGGTGATGCGCGGCGAGGTTTCGCCCGTGCTTACCGCCGGCATCCTGGCCGGCCTTCGCGTCAAGAAGGAAACGATCGGCGAGATCGCCGGCGCCGCCAGGGTGATGCGCGAATTCTCCGCCAAGGTGGCCGTGCCCGACGCCCAGAACTTCGTCGACATCGTAGGCACCGGCGGCGACGGCGCCCACACCTTCAACATCTCCACCGCCAGCATGTTCGTGGTGGCCGCGGCGGGCGCCAAGGTGGCCAAGCACGGCAACCGCAGCGTCAGCTCCAAGTCTGGCAGCGCCGACGTGCTCGAGGCCCTGGGTGCGGTGATCGAGCTGCAGCCCGGGCAGGTGTCGGCCTGCATCGCCGAGACCGGCATGGGCTTCATGTTCGCGCCCATCCACCACCCGGCCATGAAGAACGTCGCGTCGGTGCGCAAGGAAATGGGCGTGCGCACCCTGTTCAACATCCTCGGGCCGCTCACCAACCCGGCCGACGCGCCCAACATCCTGATGGGCGTGTTCCACCCCGACCTGGTCGGCATCCAGGTGCGCGTGCTGCAGCGCCTGGGCGCGCGCCGCGCGATGGTGGTCTGGGGCCGCGACGGCATGGACGAGATTTCGCTCGGCGGCGCCACCCTGGTGGGCGAGCTGCGCGGCAACGAAGTGATCGAGTACGAGATCCACCCCGAGGACTTCGGCATCCCGATGGCCGCCAGCCGCAACCTGCGCGTCGAGGACCCGGAGCAGTCGCGCGCCATGCTGCTCGAGGCGCTCGACGGCAAGGACGGCCTGCCGCGCGAGATCGTCGCGCTCAACGCCGGCGCCGCGCTCTATGCCGCCGGCCGCGCGGTGTCCATCGCCGACGGCATCGCCCAGGCCCGCAAGGCGCTCGAGGGCGGCAAGGCCCGCGCCAAGCTCGACGAATTCGTCGCGGCCACCCGCCGCCTGGCCGGGAAGTGAGCATGCACGCCGAGCGCTTCGCCAAGACCCCGAAGCCGCCGTATTACGCGGTGATCTTCGCCAACCAGCGCACGCCCTCCGACCCGGACGGCTACGGCGCCGCCGCCGACCGCATGGTCGAGCTGGCCGCCGGCCAACCAGGCTTCCTCGGCATCGAAAGCACGCGTGATGCCGACGGTTTCGGCATCACCGTCAGCTACTGGGAAAGCGAGGCCGCCATCTCCGCTTGGCGCGCCCACGCCGAACACAGCGACGCCCGCCGCGAGGGCCGCGAGCGCTGGTACGAACACTTCGAGCTGCGCGTGGCCAGGGTCGAGCGCGCCTACGGCGGCCCGGCCAAGGCGGGGGAGGGCGCATGAGCGACGTGCTGCAGCGGATCATCGCCCGCAAGGTCGAGGAAGTGGCCGAGCGCTCGGCGCGCGTGCCGCTGGCCGAGCTCATCGCCCGCCAGGGGGATGCCCCGGTGCCGCGCGGTTTCGCCGCCGCCCTGCAGGCCCGGGTCGCCGCCGGCCAACCGGCCGTCATCGCCGAGGTGAAGAAGGCCAGCCCCAGCAAGGGCGTCATCCGCCCGGATTTCCACCCGGCCGAGATCGCTGCCAGCTACGAGCGCGGCGGCGCCGCCTGCCTGTCGGTGCTCACCGACGTGGACTTTTTCCAGGGCGCCGACGCCTACCTGCAGCAGGCCCGCGCGGCCTGCGCCCTGCCGGTGCTGCGCAAGGACTTCACCATCGACCCTTACCAGGTGCACGAGGCCCGCGTGCTCGGCGCCGACTGCATCCTGCTGATCGTCGCCGCGCTCGACGACGCGGCGCTGGCGCGCCTGGCCAACCTGTCGCTGGAGCTGGGCATGGACGTGCTGGTGGAAGTGCACGACATCGACGAGCTCGAGCGCGCGCTGCAGGTCGGCGCGCCGCTGCTGGGCATCAACAACCGCAGCCTGCGCACCTTCGAGGTGTCGCTCGACACGACGCTGGCGCTCAAGCCGGCGGTGCCGGTCGACCGGCTGCTGGTCACCGAAAGCGGCATCGCCACCCGCGAGGACGTGGCGCGCATGCGTGCGAACGACGTGCACGCTTTCCTGGTGGGCGAGAGCTTCATGCGCGCCCCGGACCCGGGCGCCGAGCTGGCGCGCCTGTTCGGCTGAGCCATGCCCGGCCGCGGCGCCACCGTCCTGTTCGATTTCGACGGCACCCTGGTGCGCGGCGACTGCGCCGCCGCGTGGCTGCGCGACCTGCTCGCCAGCCACCCGCTGCGGCGGCTGGCCGCCGGCCTGAGCTTCCCGGTGCTCAAGCCGGCCTTCGGCTGGTGGCGCGTGGCCTGGATGCCGGCCAGCTTCTACACCTGGCTGGCCACGGTGGGCCGCACCGACGAAGCCCTGGCCGAGGCCCGCGAGGACTTCCTGCGCGGCTGCGCGGCCCGCCGCGAGCAGCTGCTGATCACGCCGGCGGTGCTGCGCCTGCATGCGCACCTGGCGGCCGGCGACGAAGTGGTGATCGTCACCGGCGCCGAAGCCGGCCTGGCCCGCGCCCTCTGGCGCGCCCTGGGCCAGCCCGAGGTGCCGGTGGTGGGCTCGAGCGTGCGCCCGGCCCTGGGCGGCTACATCGGCGCCGAACACACGGTCGGCCCGCGCAAGCTCGTGGCCCTGGAGCGCGCCGGCATCCGCCCGCCCTTCGCCGCCGTCTACTCCGACAGCGCCATCGACCTGCCGCTGCTGTGCGAAACCGCCCGCCCGGTCCTCGTCCGACCCGACCCCCGCAGCCTCGCGGCCGTGCACAAGCGCCTGCGCGGCGCCTTCGAAACCATCCTCTGACCCACAGGCTCAGGCCCCGAGGCGCTTGAGGAAACGCAGGGCGCCTTCCTCGTAGCCGCAGGCGCGGTAGAAGGCGTGGGCTTCGCCGCGCTGGGCGCCCGAGGTGAGCTCGATGCGGGCCGCGCCGGCCTGGCGGGCGCGCTGCTCGGCCTCGCGCAGCAGGCGGCGGCCGATGCCGTGGCGTTGCTCGCCGGCGGCCACGGCCAGCGCGGTGATGCGGCAGGTGGGCCCGCCCAGCGGCAGGTAATAGCGGATGTCGAGGGCCAGCAGACCCACCAGGCAGCCGTGGCGGTCGGCCACCAGCACCTGCTGGCCGGGCTCTTCGGCCACCGCGCGCAGGCGGGCGGCGGCCTCGTCGCGGTCGCAGGCGTAACCGAGCACGGTCAGCAGGCTTGCGACGCCGGTGGCGTCCTGCGCGGCGGCCGGCCGCACCAGCAGGGTGTCGTGGCCAGTCGCCGAGGTCGCCACGGTTCAGCGCGTGCCGTAGACGACGACGGTCTTGCCGCGGGCGTGCAGCACGCCCTGCTCCTGCAGCTGCTTGAGCACCCGGCCGGCCATCTCGCGGCTGCAGCCGACGATGCGCGCGAGCTCCTGGCGGGAGACCCGGATCTGGGTGCCCTGCGGGTGCGAGAGCGCGTCGGGCTCCTGGCACAGGTCGTGCAGCGTGCGCACGATGCGGCCGCTGACGTCCATGAAGGCCAGGCGGCTGGCCTTGCGGTTGGTGTCGAGCAGGCGCTTGGACAGCTGCAGGCCGATGGCGTAGAGGATGCGCGGGCACTCGGCCTGCAGCGGGCCGCTGAACAGCTGCAGCAGGCGCTCGTAGTTGATCTCCGCCAGCTCGCAGGCGACGCGGGTGCGCACCACCACGGCGCGGGCGTCGGCCGCGAAGAACAGGCCCATCTCGCCGATGAACTCGCCGGCGTTCACATAGCCAAGGATCAGCTCGCGGCCGTCGGCTTCCTCGCTGATCACGCTCAGCGAGCCGCTGACCACGTAATACAGGGAGTTGGCCGGGGCGCCGGGGCGGAACACGTCGGTGCGCGAGGAGTAGCGCCGGCGGTGGCAATGGTCCAGGAACCGGTTCATCGTCGCCGCGTCGGGCGCCAGCGGGCTGTTGACCAGCTTCGGCGGCTGGATCGCGAAGGGCGAGTTGCTGTCCTGCGCCATGGCTGGCCTCGGGTGTCCTTGAAGCGTTCAGCTTAGGCCGGCAGGGCCGGCGGGGCAATGCCGGGCGGGCGCCCCGGGCCATGGTTTCCCCCGGGGGGTAGATGCCCCATAATGCGCCCCCTTCGCCGCTCCACCCCCTCCGAACACGGGAACGCCATCGTGGTCAAGCCGCTTCCGCGCCTCAGGCTCCAGGGTTTCAACAACCTGACCAAGGCCCTGAGTTTCAACATCTACGACGTCTGTTACGCCGTCTCGGAAGAGCAGCGCCAGCGCTACATCGAGTACATCGACGAGGCGTACAACGCCGAGCGCCTGACGCAGATCCTCACCGAGGTGGCGCGGATCATCGGCGCGAACATCCTGAACGTGGCCCGCCAGGACTACGACCCGCAGGGTGCGTCGGTGACGATCCTGATCTCCGAAGAGCCGGTGATCGACAAGAAGCAGGCCGGCAAGGAGATCATCTCCGACGCCGTGGTCGCGCACCTGGACAAGTCGCACATCACCGTGCACACCTATCCGGAGACGCACCCGCACAACGGCATCGCCACCTTCCGCGCCGACATCGACGTGGCGACCTGTGGCGTCATCTCGCCGCTCAAGGCCCTGAACTACCTGATCGAGTCCTTCGAGTCCGACATCGTGGTGATGGACTACCGCGTGCGCGGCTTCACCCGCGACGTGAAGGGCAGGAAGCACTACATCGACCACAAGATCACCTCGATCCAGGACTTCCTGTCCAAGCCGATCAAGAGCAAGTACGAGATGATCGACGTCAACGTGTACCAGGAAAACCTGTTCCACACGAAGATGCATCTCAAGGAGTTCGACCTCGACACCTACCTGTTCGAGGAGAAGGCCAAGAACCTGGGCTTCAAGGACCGCATGCGCATCGAGCAGCAGCTCAAGCGCGAGATCGTCGAGCTCTTCAACGGCCACAACCTGACCGACTGAGGGTGTTGCCCAGGCAGGCCTGGGCAACCCCAAGGCTTGCTTCGCAAGCCTTGGGCCCCGACCAGGGGCTTCCATACCCCCATTCTCGCTGCGCGCGAATCGCCCCCTGACTCAGGGGGCTTTTCGTTTTCAGGCCCGGTAGGCGACGGCCTTCATGAGCCTGGAGGTCAGGGCCATCAGGCGCGGGATCGGCTGGGGCAGGATGCGGGCGCCGGCCTCGAGGGCGTTGTCGGCGTGGCGGGCCTCGTCGTCCTTCATGGTGCGCAGGATGGCGCGGCTGCGCTCGTCGCCGGGCGGCAGGGTCTGCAGGTGTTCCTCGAGGTGGGCCTCCACCTGGCGCTCCGTTTCCACCACGAAACCCAGGTTCCAGCCGTCGCCGCGAAGGCCCGCGGCCAGGCCGATGGCATAGCTGCCTGCGTACCACAGCGGGTTGAACAGGCTCGGCCGGCTGCCCAGCTCGTCCAGGCGATCGGCGCACCAGGCCAGGTGGTCGGTTTCCTCCTGGGCGGCGTGCTGCAGGTGGGCGCGCGTGGTTTCGTCGCGCGCCACCACCGCCTGGCCCAGGTACAGGGCCTGGGCGCAGACCTCGCCGGTGTGGTTGATGCGCATCAGGCCGGCGGCATGCCGGCGTTCGGACTCGTCCAGCGGCGGGTCGCGCAGCTCGCCGGCGGGGTTGGGGCGCTCGGCGAAGGCCCGGCCCAGCGTGGTGCCCAGGGCGTGCTGGGCCTCGATGATCAGGCGGTCGATGGGGCTGAAGTGGCGGGTCGCGCTCATGCCAGGTGCTCGGCCAGGAAATCGATGGGATGTCGGACCGCGATTCTAGTCCCCCCGGCGAGATGGAGGCGGCAGCCGATGTTGGCCGACAGCAGTTCGCTGGCGCCGCTGGCGGCCAGGGCCTCGAGCAGGGGCGCGCGCAGGGCGGCGGCGCGGTCGGGTTCGGCGAGCTGGTGCAGGCCGGCGGCGCCGCAGCAGCCGGTGTCCGGCAGTTCCACCAGGTCCAGGCCCGGAATGCGCGCCAGCAGGCGGCGCAGGGCGGCGTCGCTGCGCACCACGTTGCGCTGGGTGCAGGGCAGGTGCAGGGCCACGCGGCGGCTGGCCGGGCGGAAGGCGAGGGCATCGGCCACGCGATCAAGCGCCACCAGGGCGTCCTCGACCGCGGCAACGCCGTCCAGGGAGCGCGCCAGCGTGTCCTGGCAGCCGCTGGCCAGGCACAGCACCCGCGCCTGGCCGGAGAAGGCGGCGCGGTTGGACGCGGCAAGCGCCTGGGCGCCATCGGCATCGCCGGCGTGGGCCGCGGCGGCGCCGCAGCAGCCCTGGCCGGCGGGTTCGGTGGTGGCGATGCCGGCGGCGGCCAGCAGCCGGGCCAGC
>NZ_KZ679090.1 GCF_003024235.1 Arenimonas caeni
GTCACGACGCCGGTCATCCAGGTGCCGGCACTCACGTTGGAAAAGTCGCCGGCGAGCCTGGTGACCGATGCCGACGGCTCGGGTGACATCACCGAAGGCGACACGCTCAGCTACACCGTCACGCTGACCAACACCGGCGACGTCGCGCTGACCAACGTGGTCATCAACGACGCCCAGCTGACCCCGGCCAGCACGACCTGCGCCAGCGTCGCGGTCGGTGGCACCTGCGTGCTTTCCGGCACGCACGTGGTTTCCGCTGCGGAGGCCCAGGCCGGCGAGGTGGTCAACACCGCCAGTGCCACCAGCACGGAAGTGCCGGGCCCGACCGACTCGAACACCGTCACCACGCCCGTGGTCCAGGTGCCTGCGCTGACGCTGGTGAAGTCCAACGCCACGCTGACTACCGATGCCGACGGCTCGGGTGACATCACCGAAGGCGACACGCTCAGCTACACCGTCACGCTGACCAATACCGGTGACGTGGCGCTGAGCAACGTGGTCGTCAACGATCCGCAGCTCACCCCGGCCAGCGCGACCTGCGCCTCCGTCCCGGTGGCCGGCACCTGCGTGCTCGAGGGCACGCACGTGGTCCGCCTGGACGAAGCACAGGCGGGGGAAGTGGTGAACACCGCCAGCGCCACCGCGGACGAGCTCCCGGCGCCGGTCGTTTCGAACACCGTCATCACCCCGGTGTCGTCCGTGCCGCCCGGCGTGCCGGGCATGACCACGACCAAGCCCGAACCCGTGCTGGCCACGGACGCCGACGGCGATGGCCGCGTCAGCGCCGGGGACACCCTGCTCTACACCGTCACGGTCACCAACACCGGTGAAACGCCGCTCACCGACGTGCGCATCGACGACGCCATGCTGGTGCCGGACAGCATCACCTGCCCGGTGGTGCTGGTCGGCGACACCTGCGTGCTCGAAGGAAGCTACGTCGTGGCCATGGGCGACGTCGAAGCCGGGGCGCTGGCCAACACGGCCAGGGCCAGCTCGCGCGAAGTCTGCCTGGCGGGCGAACCGCCGGCGGACGGCTGCACGGCCACCGTCACCATCGATATCGAGCAGCGTCCGGGCATCGCCGTCGAGAAGCTGGCTGAACTGACCACCGATGAAGGCACCCAGGGCCGCGGCGAAGCCGGGGACGTGATCACCTATTCGGTCACCGTCACCAACACCGGCAACCTGACCATCAGCGGCCTGACGGTCGAGGACAGCTTCCAGGGCGGCGCGCCGGTGCTGCTGGACTGCGCGCCGACCACGCTGGCTCCCGGCGAAGTGGCGACGTGCACCAGCTACACGCACACGATCACCGCCGCCGAGGCCAACGCCGGCGTCCCGCTGGAAAACGCCGTGATCGCCAGCGGCACCACGAACTCGGGCAGCCAGACGGTCACGGTCACCGGCAATGCCGCGGCGGTCGTGGAAGTGCAGGCCGACCAGACCGTGATCCGCATGAGCAAGTCCGCCCAGCCCACCGAAGTGCGGGCCGGCGACCTGGTGCGCTACCAAATCGTGGTCGAAAACGCGGGCGATGCTCCGCTGGTGGATGGACTGCTGGTGGATACGCCGCCTGCCGGCTTCAGCTACGTCCAGGACTCCCTGGCGGTCGCCGACGGCGACGGCGCCGGTCGCCTGGTGGGAACCTTCCCGATCCGGGTCGACCGCATCGACGTCGCGCCCGGCCAGACCGCCACGATCAGCTACCTGCTGCGCGTCGGTGCCGGCGTCCGCCCGGGCATGCACGTCAACTCGGCGGTGCTGACCAGCGCCAACGGCCAGTCCAACGTCGCCACCGCACAGGTACGCCTGGCCGGTGACCCGCTGATGGACGAATCGCTGGTGATCGGCACGGTCTTCGACGACCGCGATGGCGACGGCCGCCAGGACGTGGCCGCGCTGACCGGCCTGCGCCTGCAGGGCGGCTTCGACGCGACGGCCTATGTCGCCGGCTCGACCCGGATCCAGAGCAACGACACGTCCGAACCGGTGGCCGACGCCAGCGCGCCGCTGCTGCGTGGCCTGGACCTGGGCGATATCGAAGGGCGCCAGTCCGAAGCCGATCCGGCTTCGGCGCGGCAGCTGGTGGTTTCCCAGCTGTTGGCCGAGCCGCGTTTCACCGACGACTTGGTGCTCAGCAACGATCAGGGCCTGACCCTGCGCATGGACGCGGCTGGCGCCACCCGCCTGGAAGGCGAAGCGTCCGGCGCCAGCGCGGCCATACCCCAGGTGGAGCGGCGCGTCTCCCGCGAGGCCGGCGGTTACCGCGTGGATTACGTGGTGTCGAACGCCGGCATCCAGGAGCGCGGCATCCCGGGCGTGCGCATCGCCTCGGTGGAAGGCCTGCTGGTCGAGACCGACCCGCATGGTCGCTACCACCTGGTCGGCGTGGCTGGCGGTCCGTGGGAGCGCGGCCGCAACCTCATCCTCAAGGTGGACACCGCGACCCTGCCGCCCGGCAGCGTGGCGACGACCCGCAATCCGCTGGTGCAGCGTGTCACCCAGGGCATTCCAACGCGCTTCGATTTCGGCTTCACCCTGCCGGGTGGCCGGATCGCCGCGCCCGAACAGGTCATGGAAATCGAGCTGGGCAGCGTGATGTTCCCGCCCGGCAGCGCCGAGCTTCGTGAAGGACATGGGCCCGTGCTCGACGGGATCGTCGGGCAGCTGCAGGGACGCGGCGCCGGGGAGCTCGTGATCACCGCCGAGGGCGGTGCCGAAGCCCTGGGCTTCGAACGCGCCCGTGCCGTGCAGCGGGCCCTCGAGGCCGCGATGCCCGAGGGGCTGGGCGGGATCACCGTCAGCCTGCGCACCGACCCGACCGATCCGGCAAGCAGCGTGGCTCGCATCGGCGCTTCGCCGGTACTGGGTACCGTGCTCTTCGACACCGGCAAAGCGGAGGTCGCCCCGCGCTACGGCGCCCTGCTCGACGCTGTGGCCGCCGATATCGAACGGCGCGCGGCCGAGGCCGAGGGCGCACTGGCGGTGGGCATCGTTGGCCACGCCGACCGGCGCGGTTCCGACCAGGCCAACATGGCCCTGGGCCTGCGTCGCGCGCTTGCGGTGTTCGACGCACTCGCGACCCGACTGTCACCCGAACTGCGCCAACGACTGCGCGTGGACATCAGCCAAGACCCGGATGCCTCCGTCCGCAACACCGAGGGGGGCGAGTGATGCGCCTGAAGATGAAGATCCTGGACTGCACCCTGATCGCCGTGCTCGGCACGGCGGCCTTCCCCCTGCTCGCCCAACCGGGCGACGACAGCGCCGGCACGAAGTCCATCGGTGACGTCGAGTGCGGCGCAGCGGGCTGCACCAGCGACGGCGAGGTGCTGGTGCGCGTGCGCACCCGTGGCGAACGTGAACCCGCCGCGACCGGCAGCGGCGATGGCCTGGCGTCCGACCGCCGGGTGACCATCGAGTCCGAGCAGGGAGGGCGCGTGTCCGCGGTGGGCAAGTGGACGGTCCAGCTGCCCGACGGTGGCGTGGTCTGGGCCACCGAAGACCCCAACCTCGGCCAGCCGGTGCTCAATGCCAGCGCGCCCAGCCTGGTGGCCTTCGCGGATGGCCGGATCACCAAGCCGGTCCGCTTCTACGTGCAAGGCAACTACGCCTCGTTCATCAGCGAGGCCGAAATCATCATCTTCGCGGGCAAGGACACCGACCTGGTCGAACCCCTGGCGCGGATCCCGCTGGACGTGGCTGCCGTTGCCCACGCCGAATGGGATGGCACGCTGCCGGCCGGCGCCGTGGCCCGCGAAGGCGACGAGCTGCAGTACATCGTGCGCGTCCGCGATGCCGAAGGCAGCGTCGATGAGACCTTCCCGCAGCGCCTGCAACTGGTGCGCCCTGAAGAAGCGGAGCGAGGCCTGTCCCGGAACCTGGACGGCACCGAAAAGACCCGCGGCATCCGCCTGGGCGCCGACGAGGCGCAGGACCTGGCGCTGGTGCAGTCCGCCTTCGCCGGCAATGCCCTGCGCCAGCAGAACATCGCCATCCATGGCTCGCGCATCCGCATCCACGGCCGGAACATCCCCGAGGGCTACACACTCGAGATCAACGGCCAGCCGCACCCGGTCGACCTGGAACGCAAGCTCGCGGCCGAATACCTGATGCCGGTCGGCCGGCACCGGTTCGGCCTGTCCCTGGCGGGCCGGGATCGCGCGCCCATCGAACACACGCTCGATGTCGACGTGACCGGCCGCTACATGTTCGCCGTCGCCATCGCGGACCTGACCGTCTCCAGCGGCGACACCAGTGGTTCGATCGAACCGCTGGCCGGCGACGAGCGCTTCGACGACGGCTTCCTGCTGGAAGGCCGCTTGGCGTTCTACCTCAAGGGCAAGATCAAGGGGCGCTATCTGGTGACCGCGCAAGCCGACACCAGCGAACGGGAAGTGTCCGAGCTCTTCGACGGCTTCTGGGACGCGGATCCGCAGGACATCTTCCGGCGGCTCGATCCCGACACCTATTACCCGGTGTACGGCGATGATTCGACCACCTATCGCGACGTCGACAGCCAGGGCCGCCTCTACGTGCGCGTGGACTGGGACCGCAACCAGGCCCTGTGGGGCAACTTCGGCACCGGCTTCACCGGCACCGAATACGGCCAGTACCAGCGCTCGCTCTATGGCGCGGCGCTGGACTGGCGCAGCCGGCGTGCAACGTCCCATGGCGACGCCGGCAGCGAACTGCGCGCCTTCGCGTCCGAGGCCCAGACCGTGGCGGGCCACAGCGAGTTCGTCGGCACCGGCGGCAGCCTCTATTACCTGCGCCACACCGACGTATTGCCGGGCTCGGAAGTCCTCACGCTGGAGATTCGCGACACCACCACCGGGCGCGTGGAGGGCAGCGTCGTCCTGCAGCGCGGCGTGGACTACGAGATCGATGAATTCCAGGGGCGGGTGCTGCTGACGCGACCGCTGGCGCAGATCACCCGCGAGCGCGTGCCGACCCTGACCCGCGACACGCCGCTCGACGGTTGGCTGCAGGTGCTGATGGCCGACTATGAGTACGTGCCTGGCGGCGGTTTCGACGCCGACGAGGTGGCCGCGGGTTTCCGTGGCCGGCACTGGTTCGGCGACCACGTCGGCCTGGGGGCGACCTGGGTGGAAGAAAACCGCGCAGGCGACGACTACTCGCTGCGTGGCGCCGACCTGACCCTGAAGGCAGGCCGCGGCACCTACCTGCGCCTGGAACACACGAAGACCGAAGCGACCAGCGCGCCGGTATTCTTCTCCGACAACGGCGGCCTGAGCTTCACCGAGCTCAACTCCGGCCTCGGCGCCCGTTCGGGCGAGGCGCGTGCGGTCGAGGCCCGGGCGAACTTCCGCGAGCTGGGCTGGACCCAGCGCGACTGGAGCGCGGGCGCCTGGTGGCGGGAGGTCGAAGGTGGCTTTTCCGTCGCACGCTTCGACGCCGGCCAGGATGTCCTGGAATACGGCGCGGAGGTGCGCGGCGAGCTCGGCCCCGATGTCGGCGTCTACGCCAAGGCGAGCCAGGCCGAGCGCGGTGCCGAGTCGCTTGGCCAGGCGCAGCTGACCGCGGAATGGCGCCTGTCGCAAGACCGCACGCTGTCGGGTGAACTGCGGCGCGTGGACGAGCAGCGGCTGGGCGGCGATGCCGTCGGGACGCTGGCGGCGTTCCAGTACAAGCATCGCCTGGGTACCTCGCTGGACCTCTACGGCATTGCCCAGGTCACGGTTGACGACGACGGCGGCGCCTACCAGGAGAACGACGCGCTCACCGTCGGCGCCCAGTACCAGTTCGGCAACCTCTCGACCGTGGGCGCGGAGCTGACCACCGGCGACCGCGGCGACGCGCTGCGCGTGGACGGTGAGTACCGCATCAGCGCCGAACACAGCTTCTACGGCGGCTACACCTACAGTACCGACCAGTCCGCCTACGACCCGCTGTTCAACCCGTCGGCCAACACCGGCTGGACGCTCGGCCAGCGCTGGCGCCTGAACAGCCAGGTCAACGTCTTCAACGAAAGCCAGTACCTCAAGGCGCCGGGGCAGGCCGGGCTGGCGCACACCTTCGGCATGGACTTCTTCGTCGGCGAAGGCTGGAACCTGGGCTTCACGCTGCAGGATGCCGACCTGGAAACCTCCTCCGGGCTCGTCGAGCGGCGCGCGGTCAGCGTTTCCGGTGGCCGCACCTCCAACCTGACGCAGTGGCAGAGCAAGCTGGAGTGGCGCGAGGACCAGGGCGCGGAGCAGCGCGAGCAGTGGGTCAGCACCAACCGGCTGCTGCACAAGGTCAATGAAAGTCTGCGCATCGCGGCCCGGCTCAACTGGTCCGAAACCGAGGACAGCCTGCAGGCGCAGGCCGGTGCGCGCTTCATCGAAGGCAATGTTGGTTTCGCCTGGCGTCCCTGGGACAGCACCCGTTACGCGCTGCTGGGCAAATACACCTGGCTGTACGACGTCTCGGCCCTCCCCCAGGTGGGCGATGCGGTGGCGTTTTACGATCAGCGCACGCAGGTGGCGTCGATGGAAGGTATTTTCAGCCCGGACGAGCGCTGGCAGCTTGCCAGCAAGCTGATGCGCCGTGAAGGCGAGGTCCGCATGGGCCGCCTGGCCGGCACCTGGACCGATGCCGCCGCGACCTTCGCCGCGGGCCAGCTTCGCTACGGCTTCGCCGACCGCTGGCATGCCCTGGCAGAGTACCGCTGGCTCGGCGTCACCCAGGGCGGTGACCGGCAGGGTTTCCTGGTCGGCATCGATCGCGACATCGGCGACCATTTCCGGATCGGCGTAGGCTGGAACTTCACCGACTTCAGCGACGACCTTACCGATTTCGACTACGACCACCGCGGGTTCTTCCTGAACCTGGTGGGCAGCTACTGATGCGAGGATCCACCATGCCCGTCGTTAACTCCCGAATGGCGCCGACCGCCTGGCTCCTGTTCGCCTGCCTGCTGCTGCCCTCCGTGGCCGCGGCGCAGGCCCTGGTCTGCGGCAACCCCGGCAGCAACCCGGCAGGCACGGCCGCGGGCATCGTCAACACCTATTACACGGGCACGTCCGGCACCCTGGCCGCGGGCTCCACGGTGCTTGCCCTGGGCAACCGCGACACCCGCGGCGCCAGCACCACGGTGGCGGTGGGCGACGTCCTGATGCTCATCCAGATGCAGGACGCGTCGGTCAACACCAGCAACAGCAGTCTCTATGGCGCCGGGTCCGGCACGGGTTCGGGCACCACCGGCATCGGTGGCACCGGCCGCTACGAATTCGTGCGCGCCGATGCCGTCGCCGGCGGCAACGTCACGTTTTCGCCCGCACTGACATATTCCTACGTCAACGCCAATGCCACCGCGGGTGCCGGCCAGCGGCGCTACCAGATCGTCCGCGTTCCGCAGTTCGGCAACGTCACGCTCAACGGCGTCACCGCGCCGCCCTGGGGCAGGGACGGCGCCTCGACGGAAACCGGCGGCGTGGTCGTCGTCGATGCCGCCGGCACCATCACCCTGGGCTCGGCCACCGTCGAGGGCCAGGCCGGTCGCGCGGTGTTCGTGGCGGGCCGGGGTTTTCGCGGCGCGGCCGGCATCGGCGGCTCGGGCCCGGGCACCGACGTCGACTGGCGCGCCCAGGACACCGGTGTTTTTTCCTCCACCACGCACGGCGGCAAGGGTGAAGGCATCGCCGGCACACCGCGATTCCTGGCGATCAAGACCAACAATTACGGCGCGGCGGTGACCAGCGCCAACCTGCTGGTGCTCGATGCCGGCAGTACCGGCTATCCACAGGGCGACCGCGCCCGCGGTGCGCCGGGCAATGCCGGCGGTGGCGGCACCGAAGGTTCGCCTGCGGCATTCAGCAACTCGCGCAATGCCGGCGGCGGCGGCGGTGCCAACTATGCCGCGGGCGGCCTGGGCGGCCGGCCGTGGAACGCGCCGCTCAACGATACCGGTGGCCGCGGCGGTGCCGGGTATTCCGGCACGCTCGAGTTCAACCGCGTGTTCCTGGGCGGCGGTGGGGGTTCGGGCGGCACCAACAACAACACCGCCGACAGCGCCACCTATGCCAATTCGGGCATCAGCTGCGCCAACAGCGTCGGCGCGAACTGTTCGGCCGGTGGCGCCGGCGGTGGCCTGGTGATCCTCCGGGCCCGGCAGGTCACCGGCAGCGGCATCATCGATGCCCGCGGCGCCCACGCCTACAACGTGCTCAACGACGCCGCCGGCGGTGGCGGCGGCGGCGGCGCGGTCGTGCTGCAGACCCTGGAAGGCGGCAGTGCCACGGTGAACGTCGCTGGTGGCGACGGCGGCAACGCCTGGGCTGGCAACCAGACCGGCGAAGCCAACCGCCATGGCCCCGGCGGCGGCGGCGGTGGCGGTTTCATCGCGTTCGCGCCTGCGGCCATGTCGCTCTCGACGAACCTGGCCGGGGGTCGCCCCGGCTACACGACCAACGGCACCACCGACAGCTACGGCGCCTTCGGTCTCAATGGCGGCCTGGCCGCCTTCCAGTCGCCGAACGTGCCCGGCGTGGTGCCGGGCGCCCAGTGCTTCCCGGACCTGCGCCTGGCCAAGACCAACGGCACGAGCACGCCATCCAATGGCCCGACCACCTACGCGCTGACGGTGTCCAACGTCGGCCAGGCCACGACCTCGGGAACGGTCACCGTCGTGGACGTGCTGCCCGCGGGCATCTCCGTGCCCGATGGCGCACTCGTCCTGGGCGGGGCCCAGGCCGCGGACTGGGCCTGCAGCGCGGCCGCCAACGTCATCACCTGCACCTCGGGCACGGCGATCGCGCCGGCCGCCAACAGCGTTTTCAGTTTCACGGCCACCGTGGCGAGCGCCGACGGCAGCAGCCTCATCAACCGTGCCCGCGTGGGTGGCGGTGGCGACCAGGACCAGCCGACCCCGACCCCGGCCAGCACCAGTGCCTGTACCGGCAACAACACGCCCGCGGGCTGCGCGGCCGACGCCGACACCGTGCAGGCACCGCTGCTGACGCTGACCAAATCCGACGGCAGCGACGAAGTCGTGCTCGGCGGATCGAGCACCTACCAGCTGGTGGTCAGCAACATCGGCAGCCTGGCCACCTCCGGCCCGATCGGCGTGCGCGACGTCCTGCCTGCCGGCGTGACCTATACCGGTGCCTCGCCCTTCACCAGCGGGGGTTTCTCGTGCACCTGGACCGCGGGCAGCAACAGCATCGACTGCACGCGTGCCACCGCGCTGGCGGCGGGTGCGACCGCGACCATCAGCCTGCCGGCGCAGGTATCGGCATCCGCGGCCAGTTCCCTGACCAACCGCGCCCGCGTCGGCGGGGGCGGCGATCCGGGCAAGCCCGCGCTGCCGAGCGTCGCCGACGCCCAGGCGTGCCCGGCCCCGACGCCGCCGGCGACCACCTTCAGCGATCCCTCCAATGGCTGCGCTTCCGACACGAATGCGGCGCTGAACATCGAACTGCGCCTTGAGAAGGACGATGGCGCGGTGTTCATGTCCATCAATGGCAGCACGACCTATCAGTTCGTGGTGCGCAATGTCGGCGCGGCCGACTCCGTCGGCACGATCGAGTTCCGGGACGTGCTGCCGACGCCGATGAACTGGCCGGCGACCCTGGTCAAGGCGGGTCCGAACGCGGCGGCCTGGACCTGCACCCGGGTATCGGCAACGGTGGTGTCCTGCCAATCGGCCACGGTCATCCCGGCCGGCGGCCTCAGCCAGTTCAGCCTGGTGGCCAACGTCGGCGCGGCGACCAGCGGCGTCCAATACATCAACCGCGGCCGCATCGGCGGCGGCGGCGACACCGACCTGCCTGCAGCGCTGGACAATGCCACGGTCACGGCCTGCACCGCCAACAACACGCCGCTGGGCTGCGCCATCGACCTCAACACGGCCCAGGCGGGCGCCCAGGTCCGGCTGTCGAAGTCGCACCCGGATCCGCAGAACCGCGCTCCGGGCGACACCTTTCCGGTCAGCCTGGTCGTGCGCAACGAAGGCGGCACCGCCACCAGCGGCACCATCACGGTGGTCGACGTGCTGCCGGCCGGCCTGAGCTTCGTCGGTCCCTTCACCGCGCCCAACTCGAGCTGCAGCAACGCGGGGCAGGTCGTCACCTGCACCTCGAACACGGCGCTCGCCGCTGGCGCCACCCGCACCATTTCCTTCCCGGTGCAGGTGCAGGCGGGCATCGTCGCGCCGGCGGTCAACCGCGCCCAGGTCGGCGGCGGCGGCGATCCGCAGAACTCGACCGCGCCGACGGCCGCGTCGGCCGCCAACTGCGTGATGAACGGCCAACCGCAGTTCGGCTGTGCAGTCGATCCGATCCCGCTGACGGCCGACCTGCAGGTCACCAAGACCAACAACCAGGTCGGCGTGATGTCCGGGGAAACGGTGACCTACGTGGTCACGGTGACCAATACCGGCGGCGTGGCCGTCACGGGGGCGGTGGTCCACGACAGCCCCAGCGGCCAGCTCACCTGCCCGGCCGGCAATCCGGTGACCTGTTCCGGTGCGGCCTGCCCCGGTGGGGCCCTGACGGTGGGCGGCCTGGTCGGCGGCGTCACCCTCGGGACCCTGGGTACCAGCGCCCCGGCCAATACGGTTTCCTTCAGTTTCGACTGCCAGGTCCCCTGAGGCTCGGCCTCGTGGAATCAATGCAGGCCATTGATTCCACGGGGGCTTGAAACCGCCCGCGGCAGCACCAGATAGGGACGAGGCGGAGGGGAGCCGTCGTTCCATTCATGGAACGGACAGGGAACTTTGTGCCCCTTTAGCACTCGAAATGCCCGAGTGCTAGACTCCGTACCCATGAACGAGGATCGAATGACCACGACGGCCCTGATCGCCAACAACCTGCCGGTTCCCAGCGCGCTGGGTTCCCTGGACGCCTACATCACCGCGGTGAACCGCGTGCCGGTGCTCAGCGTCGAGGACGAACAGGCGCTGGCCCGCCGCTACCGCGACGAAGAAGACCTGGACGCCGCCAAGGCGCTGGTCATGTCGCACCTGCGTTTCGTCGTGCACGTGGCCCGCGGTTACCAGGGCTACGGCCTGGGCATGGGCGACCTGATCCAGGAAGGCAACATCGGCCTGATGAAGGCGGTCAAGCGCTTCGACCCCGACCAGGGCGTGCGCCTGGTGTCCTTCGCCGTGCACTGGGTGCGTGCCGAGATGCACGAGTTCATCCTGCGCAACTGGCGCATCGTCAAGGTGGCCACCACCAAGGCGCAGCGCAAGCTGTTCTTCAACCTGCGCAAGTCCAAGAAGCGCCTGGGCTGGATGAACGCCGAGGAAGTGCGCGCGGTGGCCAAGGACCTCAACGTCTCCGAGCGCGAAGTGCTGGAGATGGAGTCGCGCCTGTCCGGCCGCGACATCGGCTTCGACGCGCCCGACGATTCCGACGACAACGCGCCGCCCTCGCCGGTGGCCTACCTGCGCGACCACGCCGACGACCCGGCGCTGGCCTACGAGAACGCCTCGCACGAGGAAGACCAGCTCGACCTGCTGCGCGAGGGTCTGGCCGGCCTCGACCAGCGTTCGCGCGACATCCTCAAGCGCCGCTTCCTGGGCGAGCCCAAGGCCACGCTGCAGGAGCTGGCCGACGAATACGGCGTGTCCGCCGAGCGCATCCGCCAGATCGAGGCCAACGCGCTCAAGAAGATGCGGGCGCTGTTCGCGGCCTGAGCCGCGTGGCACCCGGAACAGGAAGGCCCCGCCCAGGCGGGGCCTTTTTTTGTGCGCCGCGCGCCGGCCGGGCCTCAGTCGGGGTCGACCAGCAGGCCGCGCTCGCGGGCGATCTGGGCCAGTTCACCCGGATGCCGGGCGCCGAGTTTTTCCATCAGGTTGGCGCGGTGCCGGTAGAGCGTCTTGTCGCTGATGCCCAGCGCCGCCGCCACTACCTTCGGCGGCAAGCCCGAGAGCAGGCCGCGCAGGGTTTCGCGCTCGCGCTGGGTGAGCGCGGCGGCGGGGCCGTGTGAATTGGGCGGCGCCAGGTCGGAGCTGAGCACGCGCTCACCCTGCATGATCCGGCGCAGGCCCTCGAGCAGCTCCTCGGCGGCGACGGCCTTGGTGAAGAAGCCCTGGGCGCCGCGTTCGAGCGCGCGCAGCACCAGGGCCGGGTCGTCGTGCATGCTCAGCACCACGCAGCGCATCTTCGGGAAGGACTCGTGCAGCTGCAGCAGCAGCACCAGGCCGCTGCTCTCGGCGCCCAGGCTCAGGTCGACCAGCGCCAGGTCGGGCGCATGCGCGCGCGCGGCCGCGAGTGCCTCGCCGGGCGTCCCGGCCTCGGCGACGACCTCGAAGCCATCGGTTTCCTCGAGGAGGCGGCGAAAGCCCTCGCGCACCATGGCGTGGTCATCGATGAGCAGGATGCGGGGCATGGCCACCAGTCTCGCAAAGCTGTCGCGCGGGGCGACGAGAAAAATTCCCAGCCGCAGGCCACGCGCGCGGCTAAGCTAGCCGCCGATGACGATCCGGCATTCCTTGTACAAGCCGCTGCGGCGGCTGGAATCCGCCACGCAGGCGCCAGGGCGCTATGTGTTGGCGGGGTTGTTTTTGTCCGGGTTGGCCTGGGCCGGATTGTGGCTGGCCGGGCTGGCGTCTTTCTATCACTGGAATCTCGGCACCGGCTTGCTGTTCGTCACGCTTTGGTGCCTTCACCCGCGCTGGTGGCCCTGGCTGCTGGTGGCGGCGATGGTCACGCAGCCGCACGGCGCGCCGGTGGCGGCGTTCTTCGAACCCCTGGTGGTGGCGGCCGGCGCCTGGCTGCTCAAGGCCTGGGGCGTGCTGCCGGGCCAGCCGCCGACGCTGGCGAGGGTCGGAAGCGTGCACTTGGCGGCGCTGGTGGTGGCGGTGGCGACCACTTTCATCGAACTGGCGCTGCTGGTGGCCGGCCATGCCGGTGATGGCCAGACCGCAGGCCTGAACCTCTCGGGTGTCCCCTTCGGCGGCCCTGGCGAAGCCTCGGCGCTGGGCAACGTGGGCATCCGCCACCTGTTGTGCGAGTTCATCGGGGTGCTGTTGCCGGTGCCGCTGGCGATGTGGTTGACGGCGCCTGCGCAGGAACCGCGCGGCCACGCCGTGCTGGCGCGCGCGGTGCTCGTGATGGTGCCCGTCACCGGCCTGGCGCTGTGGCTTAGCCTGGCTTTCCCGGGTTCGGAGTTCGCCGAACTCATCCGCCTGTTCACCATTGCCGCGATTGCCGTCTTCACGCTCTGGCAGGGCTGGCGTGGCGGCGTGCTGGCGGTGCTGATGCTCAGTGCGCTGGTGGCGCTGGAGCAGGGACTGGGCCAGCCGCGCCTGAGCCCGATCGTGATGCAGGGCTACGTGGCGGTGGTCGGCGCGATGGTGCTGCTGTTCGGCGCATCGGTGGACGACTTCCGCCGGCAGGCGGCCGACCTGGCGCGGGCGCGCCGCCAGGAGCACCTGCTGCTGGACGAACTGCAGGATGCCGCGCTGCGCAACCTGCAGCTCGAGGAAAGCGAGCGGCGCCGGCTGGCGCGCGAACTGCACGACGAATTCGGCCAGAACCTCGCCGCGCTGCAGACCCACCTCAAGCTCGCCGCGCCGCACCTGGCCTCCGCCGGCCGGCTCGGCATGGCCGACCTGCTGCTGGAAACCACCCGCAACATGCAGCGCAACATCAGCCGGGTGCTGGCCGACCTGCGGCCGGCGGGACTGGAGCAGCTGGGCCTGTTCGGCGCGGTCGACCGCGGCTCCGTCCGGCGCCTGGCCCAGGACGCAGGCCTGGACCTGGACGTGCGCCTGGAAGGCGATGCCCGGCTGCTGGCGCAACTCGATGCCACCCATGCCACGGCGGTCTACCGGATGGCGCAGGAGGCGGTGACCAACATCGTCCGCCACGCCGGAGCGCGCCGGGCGCGCCTGAAGCTGCGCATCAGCCGGCGCCGGAACGCGCTTTGGGTGTTCCTCGACATCCGTGACGACGGCATCGGCCGGCTGGACCGGATACTGGCGGGCAACGGCCTGACCGGCATGCGCGACCGCGTGCTCGCGCTCAACGGCGCGCTGCACCTGCACCAGCTCTCGCCCGGCCTGCGCCTGCACCTGCTGGTGCGCCAGGACGACGACGCGCCCCTGACCGGCCGCTGAGGCGGCGCTCAGTAGAGGTCGGTGGGGTCCACGTCCAGCGACCAGCGCACCTTGCGCGCCGAACGCATCGCGCGCAGCAGCGGCAGCCATTCGCGCAGGGCCGCGTGCAGCGGCGGCCGCTGGCTGGCGTCGAGCAGCAGCTGGCCGCGCGCGCGGCCAGCGCGGCGGGCCATCGGCGCGGGCATCGGCGCGTTGGCGCGCACGCCCTCGCGCGCCGGGAAAGCCGCGTGCGCTTCCTGCAGGAAGGCCTGCACGGCCGCTTCGGTGCCGGCCTCCGCGCGCAGCAGCGCCAGGTAGGCATAGGGCGGGAAGCCCGCGGCCTCGCGTTCGGCCAGCGCCAGCGCCGCCACCGCGGGGTAGCCGCCGTGCAGCAGGGTGCCCAGCAGCGGGTGGTCGGGGTGGTGCGTCTGCAGGACGACCTCGCCCGGCAGCGTCGAACGGCCGGCGCGGCCGGCGACCTGGATCAGCAGTTGCGCCAGCTTCTCGCCGGCACGAAAGTCGGCGCTGAACAGGCCTTCGTCCACGCCCACCACCGCCACCAGCGTGAGCCGTGGCAGGTCGTGGCCCTTGGCCAGGATCTGGGTGCCGACCAGGATGCCCGGGCCGTCGCCCAGCGATGCCAGGTGCTGGCCGAGCGCATCACGCCGGCGGGTGGTCTCGCGGTCCACGCGCACCAGGGTGGCGCCGGGGAAGCGCGCGGCCAGGGCCTTTTCAAGCCGTTCGGTGCCGGCGCCCTGGGGCTGCAGCGCCAGGCTGGCGCAGTCGGGGCAGGCATCGGGTGGCGTGGCGCGCGCGCCGCAGTGGTGGCAGATGAGCCGGCGTCCGCCGGCGTGCACCGTCATCGCGGCGTCGCAGCGCCGGCAGTGCGCGCTCCAGCCGCAGTCGTGGCAGATCAGCACCGGTGCGTAACCGCGCCGGTTCTTGAACACGAGCGCCTGTTCGCCACGCGCCAGGCAGGCCGCCACCGCATCAAGCAGTTCGCCCGACAGGCCATCGGCCAGGGGCCGCTTGCGCACGTCCAGCACGCGCACGCGCGGCGGTGACGCGCCACCGGCGCGCTGGCCCAGGCGCAGGTGCAGGTAGCGGCCCGAGAGCGCGTTGTGCAGCGACTCGAGCGAGGGCGTGGCGCTGCCCAGGATCACCGGGATGCCGAGCTTGCTGGCCCGCACCAGGGCGAGGTCGCGGGCGTGGTAGCGCACGCCGTCCTGCTGCTTGTAGGAGCCGTCGTGCTCTTCGTCGACCACCAGCAGGCCGGGGCGGGCCATCGGGCAGAACACGGCCGAACGCGTGCCGACCAGTACGCCGGCGCGACCCTCGGCCAGGTCGACCCAGGCGCGGGCGCGCTCGCCGTCGGACAGGCCGGAATGGAAGGCGGCCACCGGCACGCCCAGGCGCGCCCGGAAGCGGCCCAGTGCCTGCGGCGTCAGCCCGATCTCGGGCACCAGCACCAGGGCCTGGCGGCCGGCGGCCAGGCAGTCGGCGATGGCCTGCAGGTAGACCTCGGTCTTGCCGCTTCCGGTGACGCCCTCGAGCAGCACCGGCTGGAAGCCGCTGGATCCGCGCAGGGCCGCGACGGCCTCGGCCTGCGCCGGCGTCAGCGTCGGTGCTTCCGACCTGGCGAGGGGCGCCGCGGCCGGCTCGAGCGTGGTTGGCCCGGCCAGGCCGCGCTCGGCGAGGCTGCGGGCCGCCGGTCGCCAGCCGGGCAGGCGGGTGTCGAGTTCGTCTTCGGCCAGGTCTTGTTCGCAAAGCAGTTGCAGCAGCTCGCGCGGCCGGCCCTTGCGGCCGGGCGCCGCCGCCGCGTCGCGACCGGCCGGCGTGGCGCGCCAGCCGGCGCGGCGGGTGTCCGGGACCGGCTGGCCGGCGCGCAGCAGGCCGGGCAGGGCGGTGGCCAGGACCTCGCCCAGGGGCGCGTGGTAGTAGCCGGCGGTCCAGCGCAGGGATTCGAGCAGTTCGCCCTGCAGCAAGGGCTGCGCGTCGAGGCGGGCGAGCACCGGCTTGAGCGAGGCCGGGTCGGCGCCGGACTCACCCACGCCGACCACCACGCCGACCTGCTCGCCGTCGCCCCGGCCGAAGGGCACGCGCACCCGGCAGCCCACCCAGTCCGGGCCCGGCAGGGCGCCGGCGGGCGGCAGGTAGTCGAAGTCGCGCGGCAGCGGCACCGGCAGGGCCACGTGCAGCACCGGAACGGGGCGGAAATCCATCGGCGGAGTCTAGCCTGCGTCCGCCGCGGCCGGGCTGTGGACAGACTTGCGCTGCATACCTGCCGATTGCATCACAAAGCTTGGGTAAGCCACTGTTCACAAAAACGAAAACCCCTTATCCACATGAGATGTGGATAAGTCTGTGGAAGGGGCTGCGGCCAGACCTGCGCACCCCCCATCCCTAAGGCCCCCCGGCCGGGTTGGCGATTTTTTAACCACATCGTCATATTCCATATAAATCAATCACTTCTCTTGCTTGCCGGGCGGCGCCAGGGCCGCCGGCTGGCGTGAAGACACGCCATCACGCCGCGGTCCTGCCGCTGTGCACAACGTTCCACGCCAGAAGCCGCGCCGGGCTTGGCTTGAGCGCCTGTCGGGTGAAAGTCAAGCGCTTGCGCAAGGCGAGTGCTGGCTAGAATGGGGGGTGATTCCTGCAGCCCAGATGCGCCCTTCTCCTACCCCTTCTTCGGCCCTGGCCGCCTTCCTGCGCGGCATCGAGCGGCGCGCCTTCGTCTTCGCCGACCTGCAGTGCGGCGAGCCGGGGCGGGCGCTGGCGGCCGTGGAACATGCCATGCGGGCCTTCGTGCCGATTTCCGGCGGCACCCCGCTGTCGGCCTGGCCGGCCAGCTTCTGGTCGCTGCTGCTGGCCCAGACCGAACTGTCCGGCGGCGAGGGCGGCGCGCCCGAGCTCGCCCGGCTGGGCAGCGGCCCGCGCGCGGCCCTGCTGCTGCGGCTGGTGGGCGGGCTCGACTACCCGCACGCGGCCAAGGTGCTGGGCGTGGCCGAACCGACCTACCGTTTCGCCCTGCAGCGTGCGCTGCAGCAGCTGGCGGACGCCGAGGTGAGCTACGCGGCGCTGGGGCGGCTGCGCGAACGCCTGCACCGCCAGGTCAAGACCCTGGGCGAGGAGCGCGTGGCGGAGCTGGCCACGATCCGCGCCCGCGCGCTGGCGGGCGAGCCGGCCCCGGAAGCTGCACCCGTCCCGCCCGCCTCGCCCTGGCCGCGTCGCCTGGCCTGGGCCGCGCTGGTGGCGCTGGGGCTGGCCTTCGCCGCCACCTGGTGGAAGCCGCAGCCGGCGCTGCTGCCCGGCGCGGTGCAGGACCTGCCGGCAGAATCGCCGGGCGCGCAGGCCCCGGCGGATCCCGCGGACGCCGATGCCGATCGCATCATCCATCCCGACTACGCCGCGCTGGCGGTGCCGGAAGCCGCCGCCCTGGCCGGCGAGCTGCCTTTCCTGAGCTGGCTGGCGGCCGAGGCAAGCCTGGCGCCGGTGCCCGATGCGCCGCCCGCGCCGGCCCCGCTCCCGGCCGCCGCCGTCGACGACGTTCCGCTGTTCCAGGATCTCGCCGGCGCCGAACGCCCCCTGCTGGTGCCGGTGGCGGGCAATTGGCCGGGCCTGGAGCCCGCCACGCGCCGCCAGTTGCTGGGCCAGGCGCGCCACTGGCTGGCGCTGGACGATGCCGGGCGCGCGGCGCTGCGCGCGCGCCTGGACGCCTGGGACGCGCTGCCGCCGGCCGAACGCGCCAGCCGGCGTGGCGCGCTGGCGGCCTGGGCCGCGCTGTCGCCGGAAGAACAGGCCCGGGTCGCCGCCAGCGACGCCGCCTGGCGCGCCCTGGACGAGGCGGCGCGCGGCGAGTGGCGTGCGCGGTTCGAAGCGCTGCCCGTCGACCAGCGCCAGCCCTGGTGGCTGGGCCCGGCGCTGGGCGAGTGGTTCTCGCCGGTGCAGCCGCTGTTCGCCTACGTGCCCGGCGCCGAGCGCGAGCCCCTGCTGGCGATGCTGCGGGCGCTGCCGCCCCCGGCGCGCGACGACCTGGCGATGCTGGCGCGCCGGCTGCCGGCCGACGAACGCGAGAAGTTGCGCCGGGAGCTGCTCGAGGCCGCGCCCGGCCAGCGCGAAGCGCTGGTGCGCGAACGCCTGGCTCAGTAGCCGGGCCGTTCCCCGGGCGCGCGCCGCGTCACTTCGCAGGCCACCGCGCTCACATGTTCACCAGGCTGATCATCAGGTTCAGGCTTGCGCCGATGGTGATCAGGAGCAGGTAGGCGGCGCCCAGCACGCAGTACTTGAACAGGGTCATGATCCAGCCCTGGCCGTACACCCGCTTCTGCATCACCAGCAGGTAGACCGGCATCCAGACGATCATCGCCACCTCGACCCAGCCGATCGGCCGCGACAGCCAGGGCAGGGCGGCGGTCCAGCCCGCCAGCAGGTCGAGCAGCAGCACCACCAGCAGCGCGAAGCACAGGAAGCTGTGGCTGTGCAGGGCGACGATCAGGTGTTCCATGTAAAGGCGCCGCCTGAACACGTACATCACCTTCAGGAACACGGCGAACAGCGGCAGCAGCACGAACAGCGAGGTCGGCACCGTCGAGAGGAAGGCGTCCTTGAGCAAGTTGGGGTCGCGGTTGATGCGCTTGGCGTTCTCGTTGGCCTTGCCGGCCTGCCTGTTGAGCCAGGCATTGCCCGCCTCGCCCAGCCAGCCGACCTGCAGCGGGTTGTCCACCGGGTGCCAGGGCCGGCCGTTGAAACTCATCGAGCCGTCGCGCGGCATCTCGGGCGGCACCTCCGGCTCGTAGCCGCCGGCCTTCGCCGCCTCGATCTCGCGGATCCGCCGCCTGGCCTCGGCCTCGATGCTTTTCTCGGCGACGTCCAGCCCGATGCCGACCCCGAAATCGACCGCGGGGATGTCGCTGGTTTCGTTCCGGGCCTCGCGCAGCGCCGCGATCGCCTCGTCGCGCAGGCGCCCGACTTCCTCGACGCTGGTGGCCCGGCGGATGCCCTCGGTGTTGCGCAGTTCGCGACCTTCGGGCGTGTCCACCTCCACCGACGGCCCGCCGTCGGCGGCGTCCTCGAAGTCGAAGCTCAGCTGCGCGGCGAAGAACGCGAACAGGCTCAGGAACACGAACAGCCGCACCGGGCTGACGTAGCGCACGCGCCGGCCGGCGAAGTACTCGATGCTCAGGAATCCGGGGCGGAACATCAGCGGGCCGAGCGTGCGCAGGATGCGCGAGTCGAGCTCGAACACGGAGTCCATGAAGTCGCCGACGATCGAACCGAAGTGCCGCACCAGCCCCTTGGTCGGCTGGCCGCAGGCATAGCAGTGCTCGCCCAGCAGCACTTCTTCGCAGTTCTGGCAGCGGCGTGGCTCGGCGGCCAGTTCGGCCGGCTCGGCGGACGGGGCGGCGGTCTCGCTCATCACGGGCTCCTGCGTGGCAGGGGCTAATATAGCCGGCCCTTCACGCCCGCGACGCCATGAGCCGCTCCGAAAGCCGCACCGCCCGCCTGCTGCGGGAAATGCGGGTCAGCTTCGTGCTGGCCCTGCCGCTGGTCCTGAGCCAGGTCTCCTCGATGGGCATGAACATCGTCGACACCGTGCTCGCCGGCCGGCATGGCCCGGTGACCCTGGCGGCGGTGGGCGTGGGCAGCGCGATCTGGTCGGTGGTGATCCTGGTGAGCATCGGCGTGCTGATGGCGGTGCCGCCGACCGTGTCCCAGCTCAACGGCGCCGGCCGCCGCGCCGAGATCGGCCCGGTGTTCCGGCAGGCGCTGTGGCTGGCGCTGGCGCTGGGCGTGGCGCTGGTGTTCGTCGTGCGCGCCGGCGCCCTGTCGCTGGGGCCGATGGGCATCACCCCGGAGGCGCGGCCCGAGGCCGTGGCCTTCCTGCGCGCGATCAGCTGGGGCGCGCCGGGCCTGGCGCTGTTCTTCTGCCTGCGCAACCTCAGCGAGGGCGTGGCCTGGACGGTTCCCTCGATGGTCTTCGGCGGCCTCGGCCTGGCCCTGCTGGTGCCCCTGGGTTACGCGCTGATGTTCGGCGCGGGGCTCGGCGCCGCCGGACTGGGTTACGCCGTGGCGATCGTGCTGTGGTGCCAGGCGGCGGCGATGGCCACCTACCTCGGCCGCTCGCGGCGTTTCGCCGACCTGGCCCTGTTCGCGCGTTTCGAGGGCCCGCGCTGGCCGCCGATCCGCGCGCTGCTGCGGCTGGGCCTGCCGATGGGCGTGTCGGTGTTCATGGAGGGCAGCCTGTTCGTCGCCACCGCGCTCCTGATCGGCACGCTCGGCACCACCCAGATGGCCGCGCACCAGATCGCCATCCTCATGGCCAGCCTGTGCTTCATGGTGCCGCTGGGCATGGCCATGGCCACCACGGTGCGGGTCGGCCACGCCGTCGGCGCCGGCGACCTGTCCGCGGTGCGCTGGGCGGCCGGTGCCGGCTACGCGCTGGCCATGCTGGCCCAGACCGCCTCCGCGCTGCTGCTCGTGACCGGCGCGGCCTGGCTTGCGGCGCTGTTCACCACCGACCCGGCCGTGATCGCGCTGGCCAGCCTGCTGATGGCCTACGCCGCGGTCTTCCAGTACCCCGACGGCCTGCAGGCGCTGTCGGCCGGCGCGCTGCGCGGGCTCAAGGACACGCGCGTGCCGATGGTGATCACCGTGCTCGCTTACTGGGGCGTGGGCCTGCCGCTGGGCGCCTGGCTGGGCCTGGCCCGCGAACAGGGCGCGCCGGGGCTCTGGACCGGGCTGATCTTCGGCCTCTCGGTCGCCGCCAGCCTGCTGGCCTGGCGCTTCTGGCGCCTGGTGCGGCGCCCCCTGCCGGCGGTGTCCGTTACCTGACGCCCATGCGGCCTTCACCCCCGGCCGGTATGCTGTGGACAGGATCCATCGGAGCTTCCCCATGTCGCAGTCGCAGGCCGGTCCCATCCGGCGGTTTTTCGTCGGCCTCTGGAATGTCGTCAATTTCACCCGGCGCCTGGTGCTCAACCTGGTCTTCATCGGCCTGCTGCTGCTGGTGCCGATCTTCTTCCTGGCGCTGATCGGTCTGTCCTCCGGGGTCAAGCCGGTGGCCGAGCAGAGCGCGCTGGTCATCCGCCTCGACGGCGCCCTGGTCGAGCAGTACAGCGCGCACCCGGTCGACCGCGTGCTCAACCAGGCCATGGGCCAGGGCCGCATCGAGACGCAGCTGCGCGACATCCTGCGCGCCATCGAAGCCGCAAAGGACGACAAGCGCATCGATCGCATCGTGCTGGTCACCGACGGCTTCCAGGCCGCCGGCTTCGCCGCCCTGCGCGACGTCGCCGCCGCGCTGCGCGAGTTCCGCGCCGCCGGAAAGCAGGTGGTCGCCTACGGCACCGACATGGAGCAGCGCGCCTATTACCTGGCCGCGCAGGCCGACGAGGTCTACATCGACCCGCAGGGCGCGGTGATCCTCGAGGGCCTGGGCCGCTACCGCATGTATTACCGCGAGGGCCTGCAGGACAAGCTCGGCGTGGACGTGCACCTGTTCAAGGTGGGCGAGTACAAGTCGGCCGCCGAGCCCTACATCCTCGACGCCGCCTCGCCGGAGGCGCGCGAGGCCGACCTGTACTGGATGGGCGACATCTGGAACCGCTTCCTCGACGACATCGCCGCCGCCCGCGGCATCGAGCGCGGCGCGCTCGACGCGATGATCAACGAACTGCCCGAGCGCGTGCAGGCCGCCGGTGGCGACCTGGGCCGGCTGGCGCTCGAGGAGAAGCTGGTCGACGGCCTCCGGACCGGCCACGAGCTCGAGCAGATGCTGATCGAGCGCGGCGCCCTGGACGAGGAAGAAAACACCTTCCGCCAGGTCGACATGCGCACCTACCTGGCGCACATGAGCCTGCCCAACATCGCGCTCGACAAGCGCCCGCAGGTGGCGGTGGTGGTGGCCCAAGGCGAGATCACCTACGGCCAGCAGCCGCCGGGCACCGTCGGCGGCGAGTCCACCTCGGCCCTGCTGCGCCAGGCCCGCGAGGACGAGAACGTCAAGGCCGTGCTGCTGCGCGTCGATTCGCCCGGCGGCGGCGTGTTCCCGTCCGAGCAGATCCGCCGCGAGGTCGAGCTCACCCAGGCCGCCGGCAAGCCGGTGGTGGTGTCGATGGGCAACGTGGCGGCCTCGGGCGGCTACTGGATCTCGATGAACGCCGACGCCATCTACGCCGACGAGTCCACCATCACCGGTTCGATCGGCATCTTCGGCCTGTTCATGACCGGCCCGCGCGTGCTCGACAAGCTCGGCATCAGCACCGACGGCGTCGGCACCACGCCGATCGCCGGTGCCTTCGACCCGACCCGGCCGCTCGACCCGAAGGTCGGCGTGATCATCCAGTCGGTGATCGAGAAGGGCTACGCGGACTTCATCGGCAAGGTCGCCGAGGCGCGCGAGAGTTCGCCCGAACAGATCGACGTGCATGCGCGCGGCCGCGTCTGGTCCGGCGCGCAGGCCAAGGAGCGCGGGCTGGTGGACGAGCTGGGCGGTTTCGCGGCCGCGCTCGACGCCGTCGCCGCGCTGGCGAAGCTGGAGGAGGGCAAGTACGGCGTGCGCTACATCGAGCGCCCGCTCACTGCCTTCGAGCAGTTCATCGTGAACATGGGCGGCCAGGCGCGCTACGAAGGCGTGGTGCGCCTGCTGGCGCCGTCGATGCTCGGCCTGGACCGCAGCACGGCCGAGACGCTGGAGCAGGAGCTGCGCTGGCTCGACGCCAAGGCCCGCACGCCCTATCGCGCGGTGGCGCACTGCCTGTGCGACCTCTGAGCCGCACGCACGGCTGACCACGGACGCCCGGGCCTGGCCCGGGCGTCCTGCTTTCAGCCGCCGGCGTCCTCGAGCGCCTGTTCGCGGGTGGCATCCCGTTCGGTCTGCGCGTCCTCGACGGCGCGGGCCTTGTCCAGCGGTTCTTCGATCGCCTGGCGCAGCGCGGTGTCGCCACCGCCGCTGGCCGCGGCGGCCTGCGGTTCGGGCGGGTCGGCCTCCGGCACCGGCGGCGGGTTGCTGCAGGCGGCAAGCGCGAGGCAGGCGAGCGCGAGCATCGGGATCCTCATCGAAGTGTCCTCCATGGCGTGGCGCCCGTTATCCTACGCCTGGGTGGACCGGAGGATGGCCATGGGCACGAACCGCTGGCGGTTGGACGGACAGGTGGCGCTGGTGACCGGCGCGAGCGTGGGCATCGGCCGGGCGATCGCCGCCGAGCTGCTCGGCCTGGGCGCCGACGTGATGATCGTGGCGCGCGACCAGGACCTGCTCGACACCACGCGCGAAGAGCTGCAGGACGAGTTCCCCGAGTCCGAGGTGCTGGCCTTCGCCGCCGACGTCTCCGACGGCGAGCAGCGCCGCGAGGTCTTCGACTGGGTCGAGGACCTGGGCACGGGCCTGCACATCCTGGTCAACAACGCCGGCACCAACACCAGCAAGCCGACGATGGACTACGGCGACGCGGAGTGGCGCGCGATCTTCGAGACCAACCTGTTCTCGGCCTTCGAACTCAGCCGCTTCGCCTTCCCGCTGCTCAGCGAACACGCGAACTCGAGCATCGTCAACGTCGGCTCGGTCTCGGGCCTCACGCACGTGCGCACCGGCTCGCCCTACGGCATGAGCAAGGCGGCGCTGCACCAGCTGACCAAGAACCTGGCCTGCGAATGGGCCGAGGACGGCGTGCGCGTGAACGCGGTGGCGCCCTGGTACATCCGCACGCGCCGCACCTCGGGCAAGCTCGCCGACCCGGACTACCTGGACGAGGTGCTCGACCGCACGCCGATGGGCCGCATCGGCGAGCCCGAGGAAGTCGCCGCTGCCGTCGCCTTCCTCTGCCTGCCCGCCGCCAGCTACATCACCGGCGAAACCATCGCCGTCGACGGTGGCTTCGTCCGCTACGGCTTCTGACCCCACGTCCCCTGTAGGAGCGCCTTCAGGCGCGAAGCTTCTCCTGTTTCCGATTGCGGCGCCCCTCGACCAAGCCCCCGGCCGGAGGGGCCAGCCAAGCCCACTCAGCGGCAGGAGGTATCGACGATCTGGCGCAGTCGGCGGACTTCGGACTTGCGGTAGGCGGCGGTGTCGCTGAAGGCGTGCAGGGCGTCGGATTCGGCCTGTTCGAGCTTGTCCTCGAAGACCTCGCAGGCGCCGATGTCGTCCAGCCGCACGCAGGAGTCCTCGACCCAGCGGCAGATCGCGCCCCAGGCGCCCGCGTCGTAGCCGAGCACCGCCAGCGGCACGCAGCGCGGGTTCGGGTCGTAGTTCTCGCTGTAGCGCGTCGCCCCGTCGTAGGCCGTGCACTGGTAGAGCGGCGGTGGCGACGGGCGGGGCAGGGCGATTGGCGGCGGCGGTTCCGGGGCTGGCGTGGTCGCGGGCGGTGCGGTCTCGCGAGCCACCGGGCGCGGCGGCGGGTCCTGCGGGCGCACCATGTTGCGCCGTTCCTGCGTCTGGCCCGCGGGGCAGGGGGCATCCTGCAGCGACACCCGGCCCTGTGCATCCGTGCAGCGGTACACGGTGATCTGCTGCGCGCCGGCCGGGCCGACGCACGCGAGCAAAATGGCTAAGCTTGGCCACCAGCGCATGCCGGCATTGTCCGCCCGCGCCGCCGCCACTTCCAGCCCGGGAAATCCCATGCTCAGACTGCTCCGCCTGGCCCTGTTCTTGGTCGCCGCCCCGGCCCTGGCCGCCATCCCGCCCGCGCCGGAGCGCGACGAAGGCGAGGGCCCCTGGCCGCAGCTGATCCTGCGCGGCGCCACCGTCATCACCGGTACCGGCGCGCCGGCCCATGGCCCGGTGGACATCGTCATCGAAGGCAACCGCATCACCCGCGTGCAGATCGTCGGCAGCGCCAATGCGCCGATCGATCCGGCCCGGCGGCCGGTGCTGGCGGCCGGCGGCCGCGAGATCGACCTCGCCGGCCACTACGTCATGCCCGGCATCGTCGACATGCACGGCCACATCGGCGGTGACGACCAGGGCGTGACCGCCGAATACGTCTACAAGCTGTGGCTCGCCCACGGCATCACCAGCGTGCGCGAGCCGGGCTGCGGCAACGGCATCGACTGGTGCACCTCCGAGGCCCGGCGCAGCGCCGCCAACCGGATCGCCGCGCCGCGCATCTTCCCCTACGCCTTCTTCGGCATGGGCCACGACGGCCCGATCACCTCGCCGGAGCAGGCCCGCCAGTGGGTGCGCTCGATGAAGGCCCGGGGCGCGCTGGGCGTGAAGTGTTTCGGCTATCGCCCCGACATCCTCGAGGCGGCGTTCGACGAGCTGAAGAAGCAGGGCATGGGCAGCGCCTGCCACCACGCCCAGCTCGACGTCGCGCGCGTGAACGCGCTCACCACCGCGCGCTGGGGCCTGACCACGATGGAGCACTGGTACGGCCTGCCCGAGGCCCTGTTCGACGGCCAGGTGGTGCAGCACTACCCCGCCGACTACAACTACATGGACGAGCAGCACCGTTTCGGCGAGGCCGGCCGGCTGTGGGCGCAGGCGTCGGAGAAGGGCAGCCCGCGCTACGAGGCGGTGATGGCCGAGCTGCTCGGGCTCGGTTTCACGCTCGACCCGACCTTCACCATCTACCAGGCCACGCGCGACCTGATGCGTGCGCGCACCGCCGAGTGGCACGACGAGTACACGCACCCGGCGCTGTGGGATTTTTTCACGCCCAGCCGGCACAACCACGGCAGCTTCTTCTTCGACTGGGGCAGCGAGCAGGAGGCCGACTGGAAGGACAACTACCGGCGCTGGATGGCCTTCGTCAACGACTACAAGAACCGCGGCGGCCGCGTCACCGTCGGCAGCGACTCGGGCTACATCTACAAGACCTACGGTTTCGGCACCATCGAGGAGCTGGAGATGCTGCGCGAGGCCGGCTTCCACCCGCTCGAGGTGGTCCGCGCGGCCACGCTCAGCGGCGCCGAGGCGCTGCGCGCGGATGGGCGCATCGGTTCGATCGAGCCGGGCAAGCTGGCCGACCTCGTCGTGCTGCGCGAAAACCCGCTGGCCAACCTCAAGGTGCTCTACGGCACCGGCCACATCCGCCTGGGCGCCGACGGCGAGCCGGCGCGGGTGGGCGGCGTGCGCTACACGATCAAGGACGGCATCGTTTACGACGCCGCGGCCCTGCTCGAGGACGTGCGCCGCATCGTGGCCGAGGAAAAGGCACGGCGCGGCATCGAGCGCCTGCCGCAGCCGGGCCGTTGAACCCGGCCCGGTGGACCGCCGCCGGGCTCAGCCGGCGGCTTTTTTCGCGACCTTCTTCGTCGCTTTTTTGGTGGCCTTCTTGGCGGCTTTCTTGGTCGCCTTCTTCGCCACCTTCTTGGTGGCCTTCTTCGGCGCCTCGCCCTCGACGGCCTTCTTCGTCGCGGCCTTCTTCGCCGGCGCCTTCGTCGCGGCCTTCTTCGCGGCCACCTTCTTGCCGAAGCGGCCGCCCTTGCGCACCGGCTTGCCCTCGGCCAGCAGCGCCTCGCACTCGGCCTGGGTCAGGGTCTTCGGGTCGCGGTCCTTCGGGATCTTGCCGTTCTTCTCGCCGTCGGTGACGTAAGGGCCGAAGCGGCCGTTGAGCACCTGGATCTCCGTGCCCGGGAAGGCCTTGATGATGCGGTTGGCGATCATCTCCTCCTTGGCGCGGATCAACTCGGCGGCGCGCTCGAAGCTGATCGTGTACGGGTCGTCTTCCTTGCCCAGCGAGGCGTAGGTATCGCCGCGCTTGGCGAAGGGCCCGAAGCGGCCGATCGCCACCGTCACCGGCTTGCCGTCCATCTCGCCGATCGTGCGCGGCAGGTCGAACAGCGGCAGCGCCTCCTCGAGCGTGATGGTGTGCATCGAGGTGCCCGGCCGCAGCGAGGCGAACTTGGGTTTTTCCTCGTCGTCCATGTGGCCGATCTGCGCGTAGGGCCCGTAGCGGCCCAGGCGCACCGACACCGGCTTGCCCGACTTCGGGTCGGTGCCCAGCAGGCGCGCGCCGGTGGCTTCCGAGCGGTCGACCGACTCGCTCTTCTCCTCCACCGTGGTCTTGAACGGCTTCCAGAACCGCTCCATCAGCGGCACCCACGCGGCTTCGCCGGCGGCGACCGCGTCAAGCTCGTCCTCGAGCTTGGCGGTGAAGTCGTAGTCGACGTACTGGGTGAAGTGGCTGGTGAGGAACTTGGCCACCGCGCGGCCGACGTCGCTGGGCCGGAAGCGGCGGTTGTCGAGGTAGACGTACTCGCGGCCCTGCAGCACCTGGATGATGCTGGCGTAGGTGGACGGGCGGCCGATGCCGTATTCCTCGAGTGCCTTGACCAGCGAGGCTTCCGAGAAGCGCGGCGGCGGCTCGGTGAAGTGCTGGTCGGTGTGGATGCTGCCCAGCGGCACGTTCTGGCCGGGCTTCATCGGCGGCAGCTTGCGGCCCTCGTCATCGTCTTCCGCGGCTTTCTGGTCCTTGCCTTCCTCGTACACGGCCAGGAAGCCCGGGTCGACCACCGTGGTGCCGCTGGCGCGGAAGCCGTGCTCGCTGCCCGCGGCCAGTTCCACCGACACGGTGTTCATCGTCGCCGGCACCATCTGCGAGGCGACGGTGCGCTTCCACACCAGCTCGTAGAGGCGGCGGGCGTCGTCGTCGAGGTACTTGGCGATCGAGGCCGGCGTGCGCAGCGCGGAGGTCGGGCGGATGGCCTCGTGGGCTTCCTGCGCGTTCTTGGACTTGGACTTGTACTCGTTGGGCTTGTCGGGCACCGCCTGGGTGCCGAAGTCCCGGGCGATGACGTCGCGGATTTCCTTGACCGCGTCCACCGACAGGTTCACCGAGTCGGTACGCATGTAGCTGATCAGGCCGACCGTGCCTTCGTCGCCGATCGCCACGCCCTCGTAGAGCTTCTGCGCCACGCGCATGGTGCGCGAGGTGGTGAAGCCGAGCTTGCGCGCGGCCTCCTGCTGCAGGGTCGAGGTGATGAAGGGCGGCGCCGGACGGCGCTTGCGCTCCTTGCTGGCCACGTCGGTGACGCGCAGGGCGTCGCCGGCGGCCTTCACCAGGCGCGCGCGCGCGGCTTCGGCGTCCTTCGAGTTGGTGATCGTGAACTGCTCGAACTTCTGGCCGTCGAGCTTCACCAGCCGGGCGGTGAAAGCCTGCTGCGGGTGGTTGAGCTCGGCTTCGACGCTCCAGTACTCGCGCGGCACGAAGGCTTCGATCTCCTCCTCGCGCTCGACGATCATGCGCAGGGCCGGCGACTGCACGCGGCCGGCCGACAGCCCGCGCTGCACCTTGCGCCACAGCACCGGCGAGAGGTTGAAGCCCACCAGGTAGTCCAGCGCGCGCCGGGCCTGCTGGGCGTCCACCAGGTCGGCGGCGACCTGGCGCGGGTTGTCGACCGCCTCGCGGATGGCGCGCGGCGTGATCTCGGTGAACACCACCCGGTGCAGGTCGCGGCCCTTGAGCAGGCCGCGCTCCTTGAGGATCTCGGAAATGTGCCAGCTGATCGCCTCGCCCTCGCGGTCCGGGTCGGTGGCCAGGTAGATGGCGTCGGCCGCCTTGGCCGCCTTGGCGATGGCTTCGACATGCTTGGTGTTCTTGTCGATCAGCTCATAGCGCATGGCGAAGCCATGGTCCGGGTCGACGGCGCCTTCCTTCGGCACCAGGTCGCGGACGTGGCCGTACGAGGCCAGGACGTGGAAGTCCTTGCCCAGGTACTTGTTGATCGTCTTGGCCTTTGCGGGCGACTCGACGATGAGGAGGTTCTTGGCCATGCCGGGGGATGCTCCAGGGCGGCCCGGTCTCGGGGCACCCAGATGGCGCGGCCCGCGAGGGACGCGGGCCGGGGTTCTTTTTTTCATTAAGGCCCCACTCGGGCCGGGCCTGTCAAGCAAGGACCCGGCCGGGGGGTGGGGCGGCGGCTAGCGGCAGCTGGCCGGGAGCAGCTTGTCCGGCACGCCGTCGGCCTCGCACCAGTAGCCGCCATCGCCGTTGTCGCGCAGGTAGAGCACCCCGTTGGCGGCGGACTTGAGCTCAGCCGAACTGGCCAGCACAAGGGCCAGGTCGCAGCCGCCGGATTCTGACTCGATCACCAGCATTTCCCGGATGTTGGCGTTGGTCGGGGCCGCCAGGCCCGCCTCCGCGGGGTCCCGGGGGCAGCGGTCGGTGTTGTAGCGGAACTCCTCGATGGCCGCCCGCTGCGCGCTGCCCTCGGCGACGACCTCGGTGATGCGGGCCCGGTCCAGGTAGTCCTGGTAGGCCGGGATGGCGATGGCCGCCAGGATGCCCAGCACCATCACCGCGCCGCCCACCAGCACCAGGGCCACCACGGCCACCACCGCCCCGTTCACGCCCTCCTTCTGGCGGCCGGGCTGTTCGGTGTAGGCCCATTTGTCGACCACGTAGGTGCCGGCCATCAGGTCGTGCAGGGCCTGCTTGCGGCGGGTCCAGCCGGCCATGAAGAAGCCGAAATACAGGATCAGGTAGGACACCAGGCTGCCCGCCCAGCGGGCCGAGGCCTTGCCCCAGCCCAGGCGGCGGCCGTCGGCATCCACCACCTTGATGCCCAGGGCCAGCTTGCCCACGGTGGCCTGCAGCTTCGAACGCTCCATGCCCACGTAATAGAAGTAGCTCATCACCGCGTAGGCCAGCGCCATCAGCACTGCGCCGGTGGCGGCCACGGCGCCGCCGTCGGTCGCTCCGGCGACCGCCACGGCCATCACGACCATGCCGACCATCAACACCGCGTAATACGCGGTGCCCAGCAGCATATTGTCGATGATGAAGGCGACGAGCCGGCGGATGAAGCCGGCGTCGACCACGTGGTCGATGTCGGTGGCCACCGGCGCCTGGGCGGCAGTCTGCGGCGGCGCGGCAGGCGGAGCAACCGGCACCGGCGCAGCCGGGGGCGGGGCGGGCAGTTCCTGCAGGTGCGATTCGAGCGGCTCCCACTGGGTCATGCCTTCGCGCCAGACCAGGCTGTCGCGCTGCACGCGGCCCTCGCGGAAGGCGCGGGCCAGGGCCTCGGCGGTGATCGGGCCGTGGCGATCGTGCGCCCGGTCGACGTAGTACCACATGACCATCGTTGAGCCTCCCCGCGGCGACGGCTGGCGTCGCGCTCCCCAAAAAAGAATGCCCGGCCGGTGCCGGGCATCCACAGACTAGCGGTGAAACCGGCGTCAGTGAACCGGTTCGGGCTCGTCCTCGAACATCTGGCTTTCCATCCAGGCGTAGGCGGCCTCGGAGCCGGGCTGGTTGAACAGCACCATCAGCACCACCCACTTGAGGTCGTCCACGTCGACCTCGTCCTGGTCGAGCGCCATGACGCGGTCGAGCACCAGCTCGCGCTGGTCGGCGTCGAGCACGCCGCTGTGTTCAAGGAACATCAGGAAGCCGCGGCAGTCGGCGTCGAGGCGGTCGAGTTCGGGCTCGGAGTACACCCGCACCGGCGTCTGCGGCCGCGGCGAGGCCACGGCGGGGCGCTGGCGCGCGAGTTCGTCGAGCCAGTCGAAGGCCTTGTTGATTTCGGCGGGGGTGAAGCCGGCCTGGATCAGGCCGTTCTGGAGGGAGTCGCGATCCCGTACGGCGTCGGGGTCGTCGTAGAAGTAGTGCTCGAACAGATACAGCAGGACATCCAGAATGGTCTCTTTCATTACCCTCAGCCTGCGCCAGCTGGCGCGATGGGAAGGTCAGGGGTGCCGGGCGTAGCGGCCATTGTCGGCGACCACCTGCCCGTCCAACTCCATGACCAGCAGCATGGAGGACAGTTCGGCCACCGTCAATCCCGTGCGCCGGGCCAGTTCATCCAAACCGGTGGGGTCGTGGCCCAGCGCCGACCACAAGCGCTTGTGGTGCCCGGAGGGTTCCGGCTGTCCCGTGGCTGAGTGCCCGGTGGCGCCGTCGCCGTCGCCAGCCAGGCGGCCGCGCAGGGACTCGGCCAGGCTGGCGGCCACCGGGCCCAGTGCCGCCACGACCTCCCCCGGCGATTCCACCAGGGCGGCGCCTTCGCGGATCAGCCGGTGGCATCCGCGCGCCACCGGGTTGTCCGGCGAGCCCGGCAGGGCGAAGACCTCCCGCCCGGCCTCGGCCGCCAGCCGCGCGCTGATCAGGGCACCCGAACGCAGCGCCGCCTCCACCACTACGGTGCCCAGCGACAGCCCGGCGATGATCCGGTTGCGGCCGGGGAAATGGCTGGCCACCGGTGCCGTGCCCGGTGGGTGCTCGCTGACCACCAGGCCCTCGGCGGCGATGCGCGCCATCAGGCCGGCGTTGCGGCGCGGGTAGGCCAGGTCCGGGCCGGTGCCGATGACCGCCAGCGTGGGCCCGCCGCCTTCCAGGGCGCCCTCGTGGGCCGCCGCGTCGATGCCTTCGGCCAGGCCGCTGGTGACCGCCCAGCCCGCCCCGGCGAACACGCGGGCGAAACCGTGCGCGCGCTGGCGGCCGCCGGCGCTGGGCCTGCGGCTGCCCACCACGGCCACCTGCGGGTGCCAGAGCAGGGCGGGGTTGCCTTCGAGGAAGAGCATGGCCGGCGGCGAGGCCGCGCGTCGCAGCAGGGCGGGGTAGTCGGGCGATGACCAGGCCAGCAGGCTGCGGCCACGCCCGGCCAGCCAGGCCTGGTCGGCGCCCAGCCGTCGCGGGCAGGGGCGCCCGAGCGCCTCGCGCACCGGGCCGGGCAGGGACAGGCCGGCGCCGTGGCGCGCGGCGGCCAGTGCCGCCGCGGCATCGGGATGGCTGTCGAGCAGGTGCCGCAGCTGGGCGGCAGGCAGGCCGGCGCGGGCCAGGATGAGCAGGGCGGTGTCGGGTTCCATGGCCCCGACAGCATCACGGCGCCCTGGGGCGCCGTGATGTAGGAAAAACTTATTCCGTCGCGTCGGGATGTTTCAGCAAGTCGCCGTGGTGCACCGGGCGGATGCCGTCCATCACCAGCGCGTAGCTGACCTTGTCGAAGGTGCGGAACACCATCAGGTTGCCCACGAACTCGTCCGGCAGCGTCACCTTGTCGGTCTTGGCGGCGGCGCCGCTGCGGTGGCTGACCACGTCGGCGACGCGGCTGCCTTCGTTCCAGATCGACATGACGTGGCCGTTGCGGATGCCGTCGCGGGCACCCACCGACAGCGCCACCACCAGGTGCGGACCGGACTGCATGCCGTCGGCCACGGCCAGGATGCGGGCATTGGCCGGCACCACGTCGGGCGCGCGCGGCACGAACTGCAGGTCGTAGGGCTGGGCCTCGGACGGCATCACGCGGTCGCCGACCCGGATCTCGCGGCCTTCCTCGCGCAGCACCACCGAGGCGATCTCGCCCTTGACGTTGGTGACTTCGCCGGTGGCGTGGATCTGCAGCTCGTAGCCCAGCTTCACGCCGGTGGCTTCGCCGTAACCGGCCGGCACGGTCCAGTGGCCGTGGTGGCGGTCGCCGCGGAAGTCGAGCGGGGTGGCGCCCGGCAGGTTGCGGCCATTGCCGGCACCGAAGAGGTTCACCGGGCGGGCGATGTCGACCACCATGCCCGGGGTCGCGCCCTGCAGGCCACGCACGTAGACCAGCTGGCCGGCGGTGCTGTAGAGGCGGTCATCCTCGAGGCCGACCACGTGCGGCAGCGCCTGCGGGTCGTTGACCACGGTGAAGTGCTTGAGCAGCGCCTCGACCTCGGACAGCGGGATGGTGTTGACCGCCTCGCCGACCTGCGGGCCATCGGCCTGCACGCGCGGCTGCCCGTCGATGTACACCAGGCTCAGCACCTGGCCCGGGAAGATGAGATGCGGGTTCTGCACCTGCGGGTTGGCCTGCCAGATTTCCGGCCAGAGCCAGGGCTTCTGGAGGAAGCGCCCCGCGATGTCCCAAAGGGTGTCGCCCTTCTTTACCACGTACGTGGTGGGATGATCCTCGCGCAGGTCGGCCGCGATGACGGCGCCCGCGAGGGTGAGCAACATGGCAGCGGTAACTGCAAGAAGCCGTTTAAACATGGCGGCTATCCACCTGATTTTCCCCGGACAGGTTGGGCGACTATAGCCCAAATCCGGCCCCGGATTGCAAGCCCGCCGGGGGTATACTGTCGTACCGGCCCCTTGAGGTCCGGGCCCTTGTTCCCCATCTTTCCGTCCATGGCCAAGCTCCCCATCCTGGAATTCCCCGATCCGCGCCTGCGTACGGTCGCCAAGCCCGTCGAAACGGTCGATGACGGCCTGCGCCGGCTGGTGGACGACATGTTCGAGACCATGTACGCCGCACCGGGCATCGGCCTGGCCGCGACCCAGGTCGACGTGCACCAGCGCCTCCTCGTGCTTGACGTAAGCGAGGACCAAAGCCGGCCAATGGTGTTCATCAACCCCGAGATCCTCGAGGCCGAGGGCCACCAGGTCTACCAGGAAGGCTGCCTGTCGGTGCCGGGCATCTATGCCGACGTCAAGCGCGCCAACAAGATCCGGGTGCGCGCCCTCGACCGCGACGGCAAGTCGTTCGAGCTCGAGGCCGACGGCCTGCTGGCGGTCTGCATCCAGCACGAGATGGACCACCTGGCCGGCAAGGTGTTCGTGGACTATCTCTCGCCGCTCAAGCGCGAGCAGGTCAAGAAGAAGCTCGCAAAGCAGCAGCGCGCCAGCGCCGCCTGAAATGTCCCTGCGCATCGTCTTCGCGGGCACGCCCGGATTCGCCGTGCCCTGCCTGCGCGCCGCCGCCGCCCGCGGCGAAGTGGTGGGCGTCTGGACCCAGCCCGACCGTCCGGCCGGCCGCGGCCGCCAGCTGGCGCCCTCGCCGGTGAAGGTCGAGGCGCTCGCGCGCCAGCTGCCGGTGTTCCAGCCCGAGAACTTCAGGTCCGCCGCGGCCCGCGAACAGCTGCGCGCCCTGCAGCCCGACCTCATGGTGGTGGTGGCCTATGGCCTGATCCTGCCGCAGTCGGTGCTCGACATCCCGCGCCATGGCTGCTGGAACGTGCACGCCTCGCTGCTGCCGCGCTGGCGCGGCGCGGCGCCGATCCAGCGCGCCATCGAAGCCGGCGACCAGCGCACGGGCGTGTGCCTGATGCAGATGGAAAAGGGCCTGGACACCGGCCCGGTGCTGCTGTCGCTGGAAACCCCGATCAGCCCGGATGACACCGGCGGCAGCCTGCACGACCGCCTCGCCGACCTCGGCGCTGAAGTGCTTTCCGATGGCCTGAAGCTGCTGCGTGCCGGCATGCGCCCGGTGCCGCAGCCGCAGCCGGCCGAAGGTGTCACCTACGCCCACAAGCTCGACAAGGCCGAAGCCCGCCTCGACTGGGCCCGGCCGGCACGCGAACTGGCGAACCGCGTGCGCGCCTTCAACCCCTGGCCGGTGGCCGAGGCCGGGCTGGCCGGCGAGCGCCTGCGCATCCACGCCGCCACCGCGCTCGACCTGGCGCACGACCAGCCCCCCGGCACCGTGCTGGCCGCCGGCCGCGACGGGCTCGACGTGGCCTGCGGCGAAGGCGCGCTGCGCCTGCTGCAGGTGCAGCGCGAAGGCGGACGCGCGATGGCGGTGGCCGACTACTTCAACGCCCGCCCGGCGCTGGCCGGCCGATGAGCGGCCCCGGCTCGGCCCTGCGCGCCGAAGCGGCCCGCGGGCTGCAGGCGGTGCTGGCCGAGGGTCGCTCGCTCAAGGCCGTGCTCGGCCGCCTGCTGCCGGGACTGGACGACCCGCGCGACCGCGCCCTGCTCGAGGCCATCTGCTTCGATACCCTGCGCCATCGCCGGCGTTACGAATTCGCACTTTCCCGCTGGCTGGCCCGGCCGCTGCCCCGGCGCGACCAGGCGGTGCACTTCCTGCTGCTCGCCGGCCTGGCCCAGCTCAAGGGCCTGGGCCTCGCCCCGCATGCCGCGGTGGGCGCCACCGCCGAGGCCGCCCGCGACCTGGGCCGCAGCGGCCTGGTGGGCCTGGTGAACGCCCTGCTGCGCCGCGCCAGCCGCGAACCGCTGCCGGAGAGCCCGGACCCCGCGGTCGCCTGCAGCCACCCCGACTGGCTGGTGGCCCGCCTGCGCGCCGACTGGCCGGGGCAGGCCGGGGACATCCTGGCCGCCAACAACCAGCCGGCGCCGCTGTGGCTGCGCGCCAACCCGCGCCAGGGTCGCGCGGAAACCCTGCACGCCAGGCTGCGTGACGCCGGCCTGGACGCCAGCCTCGTCGGGCTCGTGCCCGGCGCCTTGCGCCTGGATGCCCCGGTCCCGGTCGAGGCCCTGCCGGGCTGGTCCGAAGGCGCGCTGTCGGTGCAGGACGGCGCCGCCCAGCTGGCCGTGCTCGCGCTCGACCCGCGGCCGGGCGAACGCGTGCTCGACGCCTGCGCCGCCCCCGGCGGCAAGGCCGCGCAGGTCGCCGCCGCGATCGGCGCGGAGGGCGGGCTGCTGGCCCTGGACGTGGACGCCCGCCGGCTCGACAAGGTCGCGCAGCTGCTCGCGCGCCTGCACCTGGCCGGTCCGGGCGTGCAGCTGCGGGTGGCCGACGCCGCGGCGCCGGACGGCTGGTGGGACGGCCGGCATTTCGACGCCATCCTGCTCGACGCGCCGTGTTCGGCCACCGGCATCATCCGCCGCCAGCCCGACATCAAGTGGCATCGCCGCGAACAGGACATCGGGGCGCTGGCCGACATCCAGGCGCGCCTGCTCGACGCGCTGTGGCCGCTGCTGCGCCCCGGCGGCCGCCTGCTCTACGCCACCTGCTCGGTGCTGGTGCAGGAGAACGCGGCGCAGGTGCAGGCCTTCCTCGGGCGCCATGCCGACGCCGCGGCGCGGCCGCTGCCGGACCATTTCGGCCATGCCAGCGGTGCCGGCCGCCAGCGCCTTCCGGGCGAGGACGGCATGGACGGATTCTTCTACGCGCTGCTGGAAAAGGCCGGCTAGGCGAGCTCGCGCAGCAGCGCGTACTTGAGCCGCGCATAGCGCGCCTGCAGCCAGTGGAAGCGCAGGCCGGGCAGGCCGTCGACCACGCCCAGGCGCAGCACCAGGTGCTTGAGCACGTAGGCCAGCGCGGCGAGTTCGCCGCGGCCGGGCAGGGCCACGCGACCACGCGCGGCCTGGTCCTCGGCCCACAGGCGCGCGTGCTGTTCGAGCTTGCGCCAGTGCGCCGCCGGGCAGCGGGCGATTTCGTGTTCGATGCGGATGCGCGAGGTCGCCACCCGCTGCCCGCGCGTGTCGAGCTGCTCGTGCACCGGCTGGATCTCGTAGCGCAGGTGGCGCCGGAACAGGCGCGGCAGCGGCTCGCGGGCGAAGCCGCCGCCGCGCATGCGGTGGCCGAGGAAATGCGCGCGCCGGCGCAGGCGCCAGGCGTCGGCGGTCTCGACCGCGCCGTCGGCGAACAGCGCGCGCAGCGCGTCGACGGCGGCAGGCTCGAGCCACTCGTCGGCATCGAGCAGCAGCACCCAGGGCTGGCTGGCGCGCGAAATGGCGGTGTTCTTCTGGCTGGCGTAGCCGAGCCACTCCTGGTGTTCGACCTGGGCGCCGAGCGAACGCGCGATCGCCACGGTGTCGTCGGTCGACCCCGAGTCGAGCACCACCACTTCGCTACAGACCGCCAGCAGCGGTCGAAGGCAGCGCGCGATGCGGGCGGCCTCGTCGCGGGTGACGACGACGCCGGTCAGCGGCAGGGGCGTGGCCATGGCGGTGGGTCATGTCCGGGGGGCGGGCCAGGCAAGTATAGTTGCCGGCCATGACCACCGCCGACCGTCGTGCCGCCCTGGCCCTATTCACGCTGGCCCTGCTGGTGCTGGCCGCCGGCTACGGCTTGCGCGACCCCTGGCCGGCCGACGAGCCGCGCTTCGTGCTCGTGGCCCGGCAGATGGTCGAGAGCGGCGACTTCCTGTTCCCGCACCGCGGTTCCGAGCTTTATCCGGACAAGCCCCCGGTCTACTTCTGGCTGCTCTCCCTGGCCTACGGGCTGGTGGGAAGCTGGCGGTGGAGCTTCCTGCTGCCGTCCCTGCTATCGGCCCTGGGCACGCTGGCGCTGGTGTTCGACCTGGGCCGGCGCCTGTGGAGCCCGCGAGCGGGCGTGTGGGCAGCCACCGCGGTGCTGGTGAGCCTGCAGTTCGTCTACCAGGCCAAGCGCGCGCAGATCGACCCGACCCTGGTGTTCCTGACCACGCTGGCCTTCTACGGCCTGTGCCGGCACCTGCTGCTCGGCCCGCACTGGCGCTGGTACCTGGGCGCCTGCTTCGCCGCCGGCGTGGGCGTGGTGACCAAGGGCGTGGGCTTCCTGCCGCTGCTGGCCCTGCTGCCGTTCGCCCTGATGGCCCGGCGTGGCTGGCAGGGCCTGGCGCCGGTGCCCGCAGGCAGCGGCCTGCGCTGGTCGGCCGGCGTACTGGCCTTCCTCGGGGCGATCGCGCTGTGGCTGGTGCCCGTGCTGGCGGTCGGCCTGGGCAGCGGCAATCCCGAGCACGCCGAGTACCTCGACAACATCCTGTTCAAGCAAACCGCGCAGCGTTACGCCGATCCCTGGCACCACCACGAGCCATTCTGGTACTTCGGCCAGGTGGTGCTGCTGTTCTGGCTGCCGTTCTCGCTGGCCCTGCCCTGGCTGCTGGCGCCCTGGCGCGCCGCGTGGCGGGCGCGCGACGCGCGGGTCTGGCTGCCGCTGGCCTGGTTCGCGCTGGTGATCGTTTTTTTCAGTCTCAGCAGCGGCAAGCGCGACATGTACATCCTGCCGGCGCTGCCGGCGCTGGCGCTGGCGGCGGCGCCCTTCCTCGACGGGCTCTCGCGTCGTCGCGGCTTCCGCATCGTGGTGCTGGCCTTCACCGGCCTGCTGTCGCTGGTGCTGCTGGCCGGCGGCCTGCTGGCGCTGAACGGCGAGCCCTCCTTCGAAGCCCGGCTCGTCCGCGAGCGCGGCCTGGGCGCCGAGGCGCACTGGCTCTGGTGGATGCTGGTCGCCGTGGGCGGCAGCAGCCTGCTCGCCCTGGCGATCGCCCGGCTGCGCCATTCGCTGGTGGCCTGCGCCTGGCTGCTGGCCAGTCTGTGGTGCGGCTACGGCTTCGTCGTGCATCCGTTGCTCGACGACGAAAACTCCGCGCGTACCGTGATGCAGCGCGCGCGCGACCTGGCCGGGCCCGACGCCACGCTCGGCCTGGTCGACTGGAAGGAACAGAACCTGCTGCAGGCCGTCGGCCCGGTGGCCGAATTCGGCTTCCGCCGGCCGCCGGCGGAGCAGCTCGGCCGGGCCCGCGCCTGGATGGCCGGGGAGCCGTCGACGCGCCTGCTGCTGGTGCAGGCCAGCCCGGCGCTGGAATGCATCGACCTGGACCAGGGTGCGCGCCGGGTCGGCACCGCCAATCGCCGTGACTGGTGGCTGCTCGACGAGCGCGCGCTGGTCCGCTGCAGGGCGGAGCCCGGCGGTTGGGGCGACTGACGCCACCGCAGGGACGTGACCTTGGCCTGCTGATGCTGGCGGCGCTGGTCGTGATCGCCAGCGGCATCGGCCTGCGTGACCCCTGGCCGGCGGACGAGCCCCGGTTCGCGCTGCTCTCGCGCTACATCCTCGACAGCGGCGAGTGGCTGTTCCTGATGCGCGGGGACGAGCTGTATTCCGACAAGCCGCCGGTGTTCATGTGGCTGCAGGCCGCGGCCATCCGGATGGCGGGCGGCAGCCTGAGGCTGGGCTTCCTGCTGCCGTCGCTGCTGGCGGCGCTGGGCACGCTGTGGCTGGTCTACGACCTTGGCCGGCGCCTGTGGACGCACCGGGTCGGGCTCTGGGCGGCCTGGCTGTTGCTGTTCGCGCTGCAGTTCACCTTCCAGTCCAAGCGCGCGCAGATCGACCCGGTGCTGCTGTTCCTGATGACCCTGGCCAACCATGGCCTGCTGCTGGCGGTGCTGCGCGGCGGCGGCGCGCAGGCCTGGGGACGGGCCTGGTTCGCCGCGGGCCTGGGGACGATCACCAAGGCGGTCGGCGGCCTGTCGCTGCTGCTGCTGGCGCCGGCCGCCTGGGCGGCCCGGCGCGGCTGGCCGGGCGTGCAGCTGCCGCCGGCGCGGCTCTGGTCCGCCGGCCTGGCCTTGTTCCTCCTGGCCGCCGCGATCTGGCTCGGGCCACTGCTGTGGTTCGCGCTGCGCGATGGCGAGCCGGCGCATCGCGAATACCTGCACACGATCCTGTTCCACCAGACGATGAACCGCTACGCGGCCTCCTGGGACCACCACGAACCCGTCTGGTACCACTTCTCGATCGTGCTCACGCTCTGGCTCCCGGCGGCGCTGGCGCTGCCCTGGGCGCTTCCGGCCTGGTGGTCGCGCCTGAAGCGGCGCGACCCGCGCTACCTGCTGCCGCTGGCCTGGGTGCTGGGCGTGCTGGTGTTCTTCTCGATCCCCAGCGGCAAGCGCGACGTCTACGTCATGCCGGCCCTGCCCATGTTCTGCCTCGCGCTCGCGCCGCTGATGCCCGGCCTGTCGCGCCGCGCCGGTCCGCGAAGGCTGGCGCTGGCCTTCGTCGCCGGCCTGGGGGGCCTGCTGTTCCTGGCCGGGCTGGCGATGTGGCTGGGCGACCCGGGCTTCGAACGCCGCCTGCTGGTGCGGCGTGGTTACCAGCCCGACGAGGTGGCGCACCTCGCCGGGGTGCTCGCCCTCGCCGGCGGGTGGATGCTGGCCTGCGCGGCCTGGCTGCGCACCCGACGGGCCGTGGCCTGCGCGGGTTGGGCGCTGGCGGGCCTGTGGGTGCTGACCTCGCTCGGCGCCTACCCGGTGATCGACCGGTACGCCTCGCCGCGCGGCGTGATGGACGCCGTGGCGGCCCGGCTGGGCCCGCAGGGCGAGCTGGCCGCGGTGGCCTGGCGCGAGCAGCACCTGCTGCTGGCGGACCGGCCGGTGGCCACCTTCGGCTTCGGTCCGCAGCCCACCGGCGGGGCGCCCTGGTCCGAACAGTGGCGCCGCGCCGCGCAGTGGCAGGCGCAGCGCCCGGGCGTGCGCTGGATCCTGGTGCTCGGGGATGCGCTGCCGGGCTGCGTGGACGCGCGGCGCGTGCACGTGGCCGGCGTGACCTCGCGCCGCACCTGGCTGCTGGTGCCGCCCGGCGCCGTCCCTGCGGGATGCCGCTGGACGGGTCCGACAAAAGAACGGCCTTCCGGCTAGACTGGCGGCGCTCGCAGGGGCGACCAACGTCGAGGGCACGAAGGAAACATGAAGATCCTGATCCTGGGCGCGGGCCAGGTCGGCACGTCGGTGGCCTCGGCGCTGGCGTCGGAGAACAACGACATCACCGTCGTCGACACCGACCACCAGCGCCTGCGCGACCTGGCCGAGAAGCTCGACATCCGCACCGTGGTCGGCCATGCCTCCCTGCCCAGCGTGCTGTCGCAGGCCGGCGCCGAGGATGCCGAGCTGCTGGTGGCGGTGACCTCCAGCGACGAGGTCAACCTGATCGCCTGCCAGGTGGCCCAGCACCAGTTCCGCACGCCCACCCGCGTCGCCCGCCTGCGCGAGGCGCAGTACCTCGAGGTGGCCGCGCTGGCCGACCCCGAGCACTCGGCGGTGAACGCGGCCATCAGCCCCGAGCAGCTGGTCTGCCAGCACGTCGAGCGCCTGATCGAGTACCCCGGCGCCCTGCAGGTGCTGGACTTCGCCGAGGGCCGCGTGCAGCTGGTGGCCGTGCGCGCGGTGCCCGGCGGCGCCCTGGTGGGCCATGAGATCCGCGCGCTGCGCGAACACCTGCCGTCGGGCGTGGACGCGCGCGTGGCGGCCATCTTCCGCGACGGCCGGCCGGTGCAGCCCGAGGGGCACACCGTCATCGAGGTCGACGACGAGGTGTTCTTCCTGGCCGAACGCAAGAACATCCTCACGGTGATGGCCGAACTGCGCCGCGTCGATGCGCGCCCGGCCCGCCGGCTGCTGATCGCCGGCGGCGGCAACATCGGCCGCAACCTCGCCCGCAGCCTCGAAAGCCGCTACTCCGTGAAGGTGCTCGAGCGCAGCCGCGAGCGCGCCCGCGGCATCGCCGAAGACCTGCTCAACTCGATCGTGCTGGTCGGCGACTGCGCCGACGAGGACCTGCTGCGCGAGGAGAACATCGACCAGACCGACGTCTACTGCGCGATGACCAACGACGACGAGGCCAACATCCTCTCGGCGATGCTGGCCAAGCGCATGGGCTGTCCGCGCGTGATCTCGCTGATCAACCGGCCCAGCTATGCCGAGCTGGTCGAGGGCGGGACCATCGACATCGCCGTCAGCCCGCAGCTGGTGACGCTGGGCGCGCTGCTGGCGCACATCCGCGAGGGCGCGCCGGCGCGGGTGTACTCGCTGCGCCGCGGCGCAGCCGAGGCGATCGAGGCGGTGGTGCGCGGCGACGCCCGCACCTCGAAGGTGATCGGCCGCGCGCTCGACGAACTCGAGCTGCCGGCGGCCACCACCATCGGCGGCATCGTGCGCGGCGACAAGCTGCTGATCGCCCACCACGACGTGGTGATCGAATCGGGCGACCACGTCATCCTGTTCGTGATGGACAAGCGCGAAATGGGCAAGGTCAGCGCCCTGTTCCAGACCGGGGCGACCTGGCTGTGAGCCAGCGTTTCCGCGCCATCCAGCGCATCCTGGGCGTGATCATCGTCCTGTCCTCGCTTTCGAAGCTGCCGCCGGCGCTGCTGGCGCTGGCCTGGGAGGAGGAGGGCACGGCGGGTGTGTTCTTCGGCAGTTTCCTGGCCAGCTTCCTGGTCGGCGCGGTGCTGTGGCTGGGCGCGCGCGGCGTGCGCTACGAGCTGCGCCTGCGCGACGGCTTCCTGATCGTCACGCTCACCTGGGTCTTCGCCAGCCTGGTCTCGGCGCTGCCCTTCGTGCACGGCCCGCCGTACCTGGGTTACGCCGACGCGATCTTCGAGGCCACCTCGGGCCTGACCACCACCGGCGCGACCGTCATCGCCGGCCTCGACGACCTGCCGCGCAGCGTGCTGTTCTACCGCCAGCTGCTGCAGTTCCTCGGCGGCATGGGCATCGTGATCCTGGCGGTGGCGATCCTGCCGATGCTCAAGATCGGCGGCACCCAGCTCTTCCGCGCCGAGAGCACCGGCCCGACCAAGGACACCAAGCTCACCCCGCGCATCGCCGAAACCGCCAAGGCGCTCTGGGGCGTGTATTTCGGCCTGACCGTGCTGTGCGCCGCGGCCTACTGGGCGGCCGGCATGAGCCTGTTCGACGCCGTCTGCCACTCGCTGTCGACGGTTTCGACGGCCGGCTTCTCGACCTACGACGCGGCGCTCGATCATTTCAACAGCGCCCTGATCGACTGGATCGCGATCGTGTTCATGGCCCTGGGTGGCGTGAACTTCGGCCTGCATTTCGTCGCCTGGCGGCGCGCCTCCGTGGGCGTGTACGCCAGCGATTCGGAGCTGCGCTCCTACGTGCGCATCATCGCCGTGGCGGCCATGCTCGTGACCCTGGTGGCCTTGATCGGCGGCAGTTTCGAAAGCTTCGGCGAGGCCTTCCGCCGCGCCAGCTTCCAGGTCGTCTCCAACATCACCACCACCGGCTTCGCCACCAGCGGCTTCGAACAGTGGGCCCACCCGGCGCCGCTGCTGCTGATGGCGCTGGCCTTCATCGGCGGCTGTTCGGGCTCCACGGTCGGCGGCCTGAAGGTGGCGCGCGTGGTGATGCTGGTGCGCCAGGGCTTCCGCGAGATCAAGCAGCTGGTGCACCCCAAGGCGCAGTTCCTGGTGAAGATGGGCGGCCGCCGCGTGTCCGAGTCGGTGGTGCTGTCGGTGAGCGGCTTCATCGCGATCTGGATGCTGTGCTTCGTGGCGCTGATGATCGGCATGAACCTGTCCGGCCTCGACCATGAATCGTCCTTCGGCGCCGCGGTGTCCACGCTGACCAACCTCGGCCCGGGGCTGGGCTCGGTTGCCAGCACCTGGTCGGGCGCGCCGGACCTGGCCGTGTGGCTGGGCAGCTTCGGCATGATCCTCGGCCGCCTCGAGGTATTCTCGGTGCTGGTGCTGCTTACCCCGCAGTTCTGGCGGGAGTAGGCGCGGCGTCCATCGCCGCCGCCAGGCGCGCGAGCAGCCCGCGGGCCTCGGCCAGCGGCAGGTAGCGCACCCGCACCGGCGGCTCGAAGGGGCTGGCGCCGACGGTGTCCATCAGCAGCGTGGCCATGCCGTGCCGGCGGTCGAGCGGCGACTGGGTGAGCACCAGCGACTGGATGCGCCGCACTTCGACGAAGCGCCAGCGCTTGTCCAGCCAGCCTTCGCGCACCGCGACCAGGCCGCCTTCCTCGCAGTAGCCCGCGTGCCGGGCCCAGACCACCGCGCGCAGCGCCAGCAGCGGCAGCAGCGCCAGCACGGCCAGGCCCACGGCGCCGTTGAGCCAGGCCAGCAGGCCGGCCAGCAGCAGCGTGGCCAGCGCCGGCAGGCCGAACTGGCGGCGCCAGGCGCGCGGGTGCAGCGGCCGCCAGTCGTTCAGTGGCCAGTGGCCGCCGGGCAGCAGGTGCCGCACCAGTTCGTCGGCGGCCTCGGGCGTGGCGAGCGGGGCGAGGTCGCGCAGCGAGCGCTGGTCGCCGGAAGTCTCCACCGAAGCACTGTCGACGCGGAGCGAGCGGCGGCCGAACCAGCGATGCACCAGGCCCTCGTGCAGGCTCCAGGCCTGGATGCGCGAGCGCGGCATGTTGGCGCGCAGACGGGTGAGCAGGCCGCGCTGGGCGCTCAGGCGCCGGCCCTGCTCGCTGAGCGTGAAGCCGTGGAACTGCAGCAGCGCCAGCGCCACGGAAAGCAGGCGCAGCGCCACCACGGCCGCCAGCAGCACGCCGGCGATGCCGACCATCCAGCCCAGCCAGTCCATCTGCTGTTCGCGGCCCCATTCGACCGCGCCCTTCACCGACGGTCCGATCCAGTCGTCGAGCACGTCGGCCTGGGCCAGGATGCCGAAGGCCGCGGCGACGGCGATCAGCCCGCGGTTCGACACCAGCCCCAGCCGCACCACCTCGCCGGTGGACATCGACAGCAGCACCCGCGACGGCGGCGCCGTCGCTTCGGGCGCGGCGGTGCCGGCGCTGTGTTCGTGGCCACGCACCAGCTCCTCGAGCGCCTGCGCGTCGGCCAGCGACAGCACGCGCATCTCCGCCTCGGCCTTCATGCCGCCGGCCGACTCGAGCCGCACCTCGGCCACGTCGAACAGCCGGTGCAGCACGGTCTGGTGCAGGGCCACGTTGTGCACGCGCTGCCAGGGCACGTGCCGGTGGCTCCTGTGCAGCACGCCGCTGCGGATGACGATGCCGTCGGCCTCGATGCGGAAGCGGTAGAAGAAGTACTGCAGCACCGCCGCCGCCACCAGCACGCCGGCGCCCACCAGGCCCCAGAGCTCCCAGGAGTTTCCCCGGCCCGTGAACAGCAGCACCAGCAGCGGCAGCGCGAAGCTCCGCAGCTGCTGCAGCAGCACGAACAGCCAGCTCAGCGGATGCAGGCGGCGCTCGCCGCCACCGACGCCGATCGGTTCAGAGGCCGTCGTCATGGCGGTCGGGCTCGGGCAGGAGGGTGTCGCGCAGGGCCACGGCGTCGGCGTCCTCGAAACCGGACTGGCGCAGGGCGTGCATCCGGGTGCCGGCGGTGTGCACCACCAGCGTGGCCAGGCCGAAGCGGCGCTCGATCGGGCCGCGCTCGATGTCCAGGTGCTGCACCCGGCTGCGCGGCACCAGGGCCTCGCTGCGCCAGAACACGCCGCGGCGCACCCGCAGGCCGGTGCCGTCGAGCCGCCAGTGGGTGCGGCGCCAGCGCGCGCGCGCCAGCCAGGCCAGCAGCGTCGCCGGCAGCAGCCAAATCGCCGCGGCCACGCCCAGGCGCGCCGGCAGCGACAGGCCGTCGGCGGCGACGAAGACCGCGAAGGCCACACCCGTGGACGGCAGCAGCGCCGACAGGGCCGCGGCGATCGACCAGACCGTGCGTGCGGCCGGTGGCAGCGGCCGCCAGTCTTCGGCGACGGCGCTGGCGGGGCTCGCTGGGGCGTCGGGGATCATCGCGTGTCCTTGGCGGGGGCCTTGTAGGGATTCGGTTCGCCCGAACCCGGTGGCCTGAGTGTGTAGCGCTTGTAGGTCCACTGGTACTGCCGCAGGTCACGCCGGGCCACCGCCTCGACCGCGGCGTTCATGGCGGTGGTGGCGCGCACGAGGTCGTCGCTGGCGATGTCGGCGGGCGCCGGCTCGAAGTGCACGGTGTAGCGGCCGTCGCCGCCGCGCTCGGCATACGCCATCAGCACCGCCGCGCCGGTGCGCGCGGCCAGCTTGGGGATCAGGCTGAGCGTGAGCGCGGGCACCTCGAAGAAGGGGGCGAACTCGCCGCCGCCGAGCTTGGGCTGGTGGTCGGGCGTGATGCCCACCACCTCGCCGGCCTGCAGGGCCCGCCACAGTGGCCGCATCGCGTTGGCTTCGGCCGGCACCAGGCGCACGTTCTCGCCGCCCCGGGCCAGGCGCAGGAAGCCGTCGCCGGCGGCGCTCTCGGGCACCCGGTAGACCAGGCTGAAGGGGCCGCGGGCGGCCATGAATTCGACCAGCAGCTCCCAGCTGCCGTAGTGCGGGGCGGCGATGATCACGCCCCGGCCGGCGGCCTCGGCCGCCTGCAGCAGCCCGAGCCCGACGCAGCCCGCGACCCGCGAGAGGGCGTCGGCGCGGGGCCGGGTCCAGAGCCGCAGGGTCTCGAAGGCCGCGCGCCCGGTCTCGCGCATCACGTCCCGGACCAGGGCCTCGCGCTCGCCGGCGTCCAGGCCGGGCAGGGCCAGCCCGAGGTTTCGCCGCGCCACCTTCGGCTCGCGGCCATCGAACCGCCAGGCCAGGCTGCCGAGCGCCCGGCCCAGGCCATCCTGCAGCCTCCGCGGCAGGCGCCCCACGCACCAGGCGAGGGCATACAGGCAGCGGCTGGCGAAGGGCACGGCGGGCATCGCCGAAGTGTAAGGGAATCGCCGCGCGCCCCGGCCGCGTTGACCGGCCGCGCCGGCGGCGGCGACGATGAGGGCATGATTTCCCTGATCCAGCGTGTCACCGAAGCCAGCGTCCGCGTCGACGGCGAGGTCGTGGGCGCCATCGGCCCGGGCCTGCTGGCGCTGGTGGCCGTGCAGCCGGGCGACGACGAGGCCCGGATCGCCCGCATGGCCGAGCGCCTGCTCGGCTACCGGGTGTTCGCCGACGCCGCCGGCCGCATGAACCGCTCCCTGGCCGACACCGGCGGCGGCCTGCTGCTGGTCAGCCAGTTCACCCTGGCGGCCGACACCCGCAGCGGCATGCGCCCCAGCTTCACCTCGGCGGCCAGCCCCGAGGACGGGCGGCGGGGCTTCGACCGGCTGGTCGAGCTGTGCCGGGCCCGGCACCCGGTGGTTGAAACCGGCCGCTTTGGCGCCCACATGGTGATCAGCCTGGTCAATGACGGCCCGGTCACCTTCCAGCTGCAGAGCTGAGGCCTAAAAAGTCCCCGTTCATCAAATAGATAGCGGGGGGTTGGCCCCTCCTGTATACTGCGCGGTTCCATTTTCCCAGTCTTCGGGACACGTTTTCATGGCCAACGAGCGTCCGGCGCAGTCCGAAATCAAGCAGCTGATCAGCAAGGGCCTCGAGCAGGGTTACCTGACCTATGCCGAGGTGAATGATCACCTGCCCGACGACATCGTCGATCCGGAGCAGATCGAAGACATCATCGGCATGATCAACGGCATGGGCATCGAGGTGCACGAAGTTGCGCCCGACGCCGAGACGCTGCTGCTCTCCGATTCGTCCTCGACCCGCGATTCCGACGACACCGCCGCCGAAGAGGCCGCGGCCGCGCTGAGCGCGCTCGACACCGAGGGCGGCCGCACCACCGACCCGGTGCGCATGTACATGCGCGAGATGGGCTCGGTCGAGCTGCTCACCCGCGAGGGCGAGATCGCCATCGCCAAGCGCATCGAGGAGGGCCTGAACCAGGTCCACGCCTCGCTGGCCAGCTTCCCGTGGTCGATCCAGCTGCTGCTCGAGGACTACGACCAGCACCTCGAGGGCAAGAAGCGCCTGAACGAGGTCGTGGTGGGCTTCCTCGACATGGAGGAGCCCGAGGAAGTGGTGCCGGAGGTGGTTGCCGAGGACGCCGATGCCGACGTCGAGGACGAAGACGAAGAGGCCGCCGGCGAAGAAGAGGAGACCGCCGCCGTCGACACCGGTCCGGACCCGGCCGAGGTCGGTCGCCGGATGGACGCGCTCAAGGCGCTGTACACCAAGTTCCAGAAGACCCACGCCAAGTACGGCCCGGTCGACAAGAAGACCATCAAGGTCCGCGAGGAGATGGCCGCCGAGTTCCTGCGCCTGAAGCTCCCGCTGGCGCTGATGGATGCCTTCGTGCGCAAGCTGCGCGACGTGGTCAACGCCACCAAGGAGCACGAGCGCAAGGTGCTCGACATCTGCGTGCGTGGCGCCAAGATGCCGCGCAAGGACTTCCTGCGCGCCTGGCCGGGCAACGAGATCAACCTCGACTGGGCCGACGAGGTCATCCGCCGCAAGCAGAAGTGGGCTTCCGGCGTGCGCGAGCACAAGGACGAGATCATCGCCGAGCAGCAGAAGCTGGTGGGCATCGAGGAATCGCTGTTCCTGTCGCTGCCCGACATCAAGGAAATCAACCGCGCCATGGCCTATGGCGAGGCGAAGGCGCGCAAGGCCAAGAAGGAAATGGTCGAGGCCAACCTGCGCCTGGTCATCTCCATCGCCAAGAAGTACACCAACCGCGGCCTGCAGTTCCTCGACCTGATCCAGGAAGGCAACATCGGCCTGATGAAGGCGGTCGACAAGTTCGAATACCGCCGCGGCTACAAGTTCTCGACCTACGCCACCTGGTGGATCCGCCAGGCGATCACCCGCTCGATCGCCGACCAGGCGCGCACCATCCGCATCCCGGTGCACATGATCGAGACGATCAACAAGCTCAACCGCATCTCGCGCCAGATGCTCCAGGAAATGGGCCGCGAGCCCACCCCGGAGGAGCTGGCCAAGAAGATGGAGATGCCGGAGGACAAGATCCGCAAGGTGCTCAAGATCGCCAAGGAGCCCATCTCGATGGAGACTCCGATCGGCGACGACGAGGACTCGCACCTGGGCGACTTCATCGAGGACACCAGCATCGAGTCGCCGATCGACGCGACCACGAACCTGGGCCTGATGGAAACCGTGCGCGACGTGCTCGCCGGCCTCACCCCGCGGGAAGCCAAGGTGCTGCGCATGCGCTTCGGCATCGACATGAACACCGACCACACCCTCGAGGAAGTGGGCAAGCAGTTCGACGTCACCCGCGAGCGCATCCGCCAGATCGAGGCCAAGGCCCTGCGCAAGCTGCGCCACCCGACCCGTTCGGAGCAGCTGCGTTCGTTCCTCGACCTCGAGTAAGCACCGCCTTCCACCCTCTCCCGCCTGCGGGAGAGGGCCGGGAAAAGGGAAAAACGGCCGCGCAAGCGGCCGTTTTGTTTTACGATTCTGCAGCTACGATGGGCCTATAGCTCAATGGTTAGAGCACGGGACTCATAATCCCTTGGTTCCAGGTTCGAGTCCTGGTGGGCCCACCAAAAAGCCGTCCATCGGTGTCCAAGCAAGTCCACGATACGGCATACAACCCCGCATTTCGCGGGGTTTTGTGTGTGCCAATGTCCACAGGTGTCCAGTTGAATCCACGGCCTGAGTGAGTCACCCTGTGAGTCATCTGGGGATCGCCTCCGGCCTGACTCACACCTTTCTGACTCACATGCTCACAGACACCAAGATTCGAGCCCAAAAGCCGCGGGATCGCGCCTACCGGATCGCGGATACCAACGGTCTCTGCATCGAGGTCCGTCCCAGCGGCGCCAAGGCGTGGCGCTATCGCTACCGGCACGACGGCCAGGCCAGCATGATCACGCTGGGCGAGTACCCGGCCATGGGGCTGGCCGCCGCCCGTGCGGAGCGGGACCGATTGCGGGCCTTGGTGCGGTCGGGTGCCAACCCGGCGCACGTGGCCCGCATCGAGCGCGCGGCCAAGGCCGAGCAGGCGGCCACGACCTTCGGTGCCGTTGGTCTGGAGTTGCTCGAGAAGCGCGCGAAGGAGGGGCTCAGCCCGCAGTCCGTGAAGCGCGAGCGCCGGTTGATCGAGAAGGACATGGCCAGCATCCGCGACCTTCCAATCGCGGAAGTCACTGCGCCGCTCTTGCTGGAGGCCCTGCGCAAGCTGGAGCGGCGAGGGGTGGTGGAGACGGCTCACCGTGCCCGCGCGCACTCGGGGCGGGTATTCCGCTATGCCATTGCCACCGGCCGGGCTGAGCGGAACCCGGCAGCGGACCTGGCGGGTGCCCTGGAGCAGCCGAGGACTACCCACCTGGCCGCCCTCACGGAGCCCGCCAAGATTGCTGGGCTCCTGCGGGCCATCAACGCCTACCAAGGCTCGCCCGTCACCACTGCCGCCCTGAAGCTGGCTCCGCTCTTCTTCGTGCGCCCGGGCGAGCTTCGGAGCGCCCGGTGGGCCGACATCGACCTGGAGGCCGCGGAGTGGCGCTACACGGCCTCCAAGACCAAGACCCCGCACATCGTCCCGCTGGCCACCCAGGCGATTGCCATCCTCCGGGAGCTCCGGCCGCTGACCCAGCGGAGCCTGTACGTCTTCCCTAGCGTCCGTGGCGCCTCCCGCCCGATGAGCGAAAACACCATCAACGTGGCCCTGCGGACCATGGGATACGACGGCAGTGTCATGACCGGGCACGGATTCCGGGCGATGGCCCGTACCGTGCTGGACGAGGTGCTTGGGTTCCGGCCGGACTTCATCGAGCACCAGCTGGCGCATGCGGTTCGGGACCCGCTCGGGCGGGCATACAACCGTACTGCGCACTTGCCGGAGCGAAAGAAGATGATGCAGGCGTGGGCAGACTATCTGGACAGCCTCGCAAGAGATTCATTCCGGGCGGCAAGGGGCTGATAGGTCCGGCCTTCTAGCGGCGTGTACTTAGGGCCTTATACCGTCGCGGGCGAGATGTGATGGCCTGAGAATGCAGCACGCGAGGAGTGTTTCCTGTTTGGTGCGAAAGGATCTCTATTCGGTTGTCTGTAGGATGAGGGCATGGTCAGCGAAGCCACGAACATTCATTAACCAGATGCGCTGGCTATCGTTGTAGGTGCCGTGCAATGCACTGGGAACTACCAGCTGCAGCTTTTTTGCTTTCATTTCGTTTGTTTGGTTTGGGCTTATTGCTGCCTCAAGCGTGAGTAGGTGCTTGGTGCTAATGCGATCAGCCTCTGCAAGAGCTTGGCGCCATCTGTCCTTGCACGTGCTCTTGACGGCAAGCATTGAGAGGCGTGACTCGTCAAAGCTCGGATCGTGATAAGCCGTCTCTCCGGGGAAAAGAAAGTCGGGCCTCGATTTGTTCTCTGTGAAACCGCCCCGCTTGTGCTTCACTCCCAGTGAGTCAAAGACCACTTCAAGGTGATTCTCAAGCGCATAGCCAACCCTGCTCTTGCGGCGATTCTGCACCGACAGCGAGAACGAGACAAAATCGTCAATGCTGTCAGCAGCGAACCCTTTCGAGAGGCGCTCGGCGATGAGGTGACGCTCAAGGGTTCGGAACAGTATCTCCTCACGCTCCATCCATGCCATCAAGGCAGCGTCGGCATCCTCTCGCGGATCGACACCGGCCAATGTCTCGCGTGCAAACGCAGAGAATTCGGTCGTCTTGGGAAATTTGCCACCAAAGCGCGAGAGCATAGTGTCAAGGAGCGTCTCTTCCTTGTGGGTTACAGCAACGCCGATACTCTCAAGGATGAAAGTGGCTGCGAACCCGACGCGATCCTGCTCGTTCTCAAGCTCCGCCCTGACCGAGAATTTTGGATACGTGTCTTCCGAGAACCCGAAGAGCCACTCAAGCTGGCTGGCGGCGCTGGATCCGTCTTCTGCGATTATGACGAGCAAACCGCCGTCACGTCGCTTGGCAATCAGCAGCAGATCGCCTTGGCTAGCGAGCTGGGAAACTCGGGTTGTCGGGAAGTAAAAGCGATATTCCGCAGAGCGGCCGGCTTGGTTCTCCCGGCTGTCGTAAAGGGTGAGAAAAGCATCCTCAAACACCGGTTCATCGTCCTCATCGCTGAGGTAGATAAAGCGTGTATCAAGGCGGGTTGCTTCGGACGGCCTGCCAAGAAATGCGAGCATTTCCCTGGTTGCGTTGTACTCGTGCTGGTTGGATCGTGTCTGGTCGGCCTCAACAGCAGAGAGTCTCTTGATGGCGACTCCTTCAAAGTACTCGGACAGATAGCCGCGCTTCATTCCCGTATCTCGATGCTTTCAGAGGACGATGCGATCCACTCTGCCAACCGGTCGGCTACGGCGTCAACGTCAGCCCCTTTTCGCCGCAAGGCGCATTCCCAGATGATGCCAACGCGCCACCCTGCTGCCGACAGCAGGGCGGCGTTCCTCTGATCATTTGCCCGGTTTCTATCTATCTTCGTGCGCCAGAACTCCGTGCGGGTCCCGGGAGTCTTGAAGAATCGACAGTTGTGCCCGTGCCAGAAGCAGCCATGGACAAACAGCGCTACCCGATATCGTGGCAGCAGGATGTCGGGCCGCCCGGGGAGTGTGCCGGTGTGGAGCCGGTACCTGAAGCCGCGGGAGTGCAGAGCCTTTCTGACAAGGATCTCGGGTCTTGTGTCCTTGGCCCGGATCCCGGACATCATCCGGCTCCGGGTTGCAGGCGATACCACATCAGCCATCAGGGGCTCAGGCAGCCGACATCAGTCGAGGCTGGATGACGCCGCCTTCCTCCCGGGCCTTCAGCTCGACGATTCTGGGCGCCATGATGCGGGCTACCGCCTCCATTACATCCACCACCACGCTGTTTCCGAACTGCTTGTATGCCTGAGTGTCGCTGACAACAATCTTGAAGGAGTCAGGGAACCCCATCAGGCGTGCACACTCACGGGGCGTGAGGCGCCGTGGCCGCTTCCCCTTGCCCCTGTGGATGAGAATTTCGCTGCCGTCCTTGTAGTAGCGGGCAGACAGGGTGCGAGTGTGCCGGTCAATTCCCGGCCTCACCAGTCCAAAACCAAATCCGTTGCCGGCCGCCTGGTGCTTCGCTGCGTAGTCCTGCAGGTAGGTCCACATGTTGGCGGTCAGAACGTATTTTGGATTCACCTTCGCCTGCGGTCCGGAGGTGTAGTGGCTCTCTGCCGCTTCGCTTCCGTCTTCCGGGTGAAGAATGCTCGTGATATCCGGGCCCTGTTCAGGGAGCAGCAGGTCGTCCCAGGTGAAGTCCGTGTCCTCCCGAAAGCCGACGATCAGGATTCGCTCACGGTGCTGCGGAACGAAATACTTGCCATCGATGACGCGATGAAAGACTCGGTAGCCAAGCTTGTTCTCAAGGACATCCTTGATGACGCGGAAGGTGTTGCCCTTGTCGTGACTAACGAGGTTCTTCACGTTCTCAAGCAGAAAAGCCTTCGGTCGCTTGGCCGCAATTATCCGCTCAATGTCGAAGAACAGCGTGCCCTGTGTCGAGCACTCGAACCCATGGGGTCGGCCAAGCGCATTCTTCTTGCTCACGCCTGCGATGGAGAACGGCTGGCAGGGGAAGCCGGCAAGCAGCACGTCGTGATCCGGGACGTCGTGCGCATCCACTTTGGTGATATCGCCGTTGAACGGGTGGTCGTCGCCAAAGTTCGATTGATAGGTCTTCTTTGACCACTCGTTCCATTCGCTTGTGAATACGCACCGGCCGCCGGCGCGCTCGAAGCCCAGGCGGATGCCTCCGATACCCGCGAACAGGTCGATGAAGCTGAACTTCTGGCCGGGTGCGTCGCTGGACTTGTCCATTCTGAGAATCTCTCTTAAGGCGGGGATGACCATCTGCGGGCATCGACTCAGGCCGCGCTCCCATCTGGAGATGGTCTTGGTGGTTGTCCCCAGGCGGTCTGCCAGCGTCTGCTGCGTTAGAAGCTCCCGGGCCCGTCGAAGAAGGTCCAGTGACTCAGATCCAGACATGCTGCGCCTCCGCGGGAATTCTGCAGGACATATTGTCCGACAGCATTCCCAGGGTCAACATGCAGAAGTCTTGGCTCGGGTGTCCCGAGCCACAAGGCGAGGACGTCCCCGTGCAGCGTAAGAATTTCTCTCGCTCCGGTCTCACCGCCCGAGACGGCCGCGAACTAGCCTCGATCCCGGCCTCAGGGCAAGCTAGCGCAGCCGGCCGGAATGACGAACAGGGAGAGGTGCGAACCGCGATGCAGCAGGGGAAGGCCGGATCAGAAGCCGCCATCGTGCCGTCCGCGGAGGGAGTGGGGTGATGCCCCGAGCCGTCAGCATTGAGCTGAGAGGCCGGGTCCTGGTTCTGGTTGGCCACGACGGCGTAGAGACCGTGCCGGGCGTTGATGAGGCCTACAGGCTCCTCGTCGAGGCATTGCCGGCGGCGGGTAGCCATGCCGTCATCCGTCCGCCGGAGCTGGTGGCGTCCCGCTACCCCCTGGTTCCAGGACTGGTCCTGGACCTTAACGAGAACGGCACTCCGGTTGTTCAGCTTGTCGGACGTAGCCGTGGGCGCACCGAATCGCTAACGACTGAGGACTTGCGCCGCGGGCATGTCGTCGTAGCCGGCACGTGGTTTCCGATCGAAGCTGCCAGTTCGCATGAGGTCCTCGGTCTGCTGGAGCGTGCCGGCGCCGAACCGGGTCCCGTCTGTTCCCTTCCTGCGTTCCTGGGGATCCGGAAGGCTGGTGGCCCGGTAGAGGACATGATTGGCGACCGTGCTGTATCACCGCTCGCCTTCCTTCCACCGGAGAACGATGCGCCCAATGTCAGCGCCACGCTGTATCCGTATCAGCTGACAGGATGGCGCTGGCTTCGTTTTATCCGGTCCGAAGGCTTGGGCGGCCTGCTCGCAGACGAGATGGGCCTTGGCAAGACCCTTCAGGTCATCAGCGTCATCAGCGATCTGGTCCCTGATGTGTCCGGTCCGTGCCTCATCGTTGCCCCCGGCTCGCTTCTAGAAAACTGGAGAAGGGAGATCGCCCGGTTCGCTCCCGATCTGCGGGTCCTCAAGCATCACGGTCCCCGTCGGACCGGGCGACCTGCAGACATGCGTGAATTCGATGTGGTTGTGACCTCTTACGACAATGTCGTCAGGGACAACAGTCTGTTGAGCATGATCCGTTGGGAAATGGTTGTTCTCGACGAGGCGCAGTTCATCAGGAATCCGGATGCCCAGCGGACGAAGGCAGTCAAGCACCTCCCCCGCAGGGTTGGCCTCGCCGTGACCGGAACCCCAATCGAGAACCGCCTTCTGGATCTCTGGTCAATCGTGGACTTTGTGCTTCCCGGGCAGCTGGATGAAAGGCGCGAGTTTGAGTCGCGGTATCCCGAGGACGTTCTGGGCGCGCGGCTGCTGGAGGCAAGTGTTTCACCATTCATGCTCAGAAGGCGGGTAAAGGAGGTGGCTCAGGACCTCCCGCCACGTATCGACATTCCCCAGGTTGTCGAGCTTTCCGACGAAGAGGCATTGGAGTACGACTACGTCCGGAAGCAGATCGCCGAAGAGTACGGTGCGGCAGCAACCCTCGTCTCGCTGACGCAGTTGAGAAGGTTCTGTGCACATCCTTCGTTGCTGGATGATCTCCCCTGCAGTGCGATGCTCAGTTTCAGCAAGTTCCAGCGGCTGGATGAGATACTTCGGGAGATATTCATCCAAGGAGAGAAGGCGCTGGTCTTTACCTCCTTCACCAGAATGGCCGACATGGTTGCGATGCACGTCAGCAAGACCGTTGGCTGCTACTCAGCCGTGATCGATGGAAGGCTGCCAATAGACGACAGACAACCGCTCATCGACACCTTCTCCGGTGTGGCAGGTCCAGCGGTGCTGGTGCTTAATCCGCGAGCCGGCGGGGCCGGTCTGAACATTACGGCAGCAAATCATGTCATTCACTACAACCCTGAGTGGAACCCGGCACTTGAGGATCAGGCGTCCGCGCGCGCGCACAGGCGCGGTCAGGAGCTGCCGGTTACCGTGCACAGGCTTCTAGTAGCGGATACGGTTGAGGACGTTATCAACGAGCGCCTGGAAAGGAAGCGTGCGATTGCTTCCTCTGCAATCGTCGGTGTCGCCGGAAGCGATGATGACTATGCTGACATCATCAGCGCGCTTAGCCGATCGCCATCAAGGAAAGGAAAGAGCGGCTGATGCAGAGAAGGATTGCCAAGATACTGAGCGCAAACGATACGGGTGAAACCGGCGGTCATCAGGCCGGAATTCTTGTTCCAAAAGAGGAAAGTGTGCTGTCGTTCTTTCCTCCTCTCGATGAGTCGATCCAGAATCCGCGCTGCCATCTCAGGTTTCTGGATGGTGCGGGAACCTTCTGGGAGTTCGCCTTCATCTACTACAACAACAGGCTGTATGGCGGAACCAGGAACGAGTACAGGCTCACCCGGATGACGAAGTTCATCCGGCAAGCGGGGCTTGTGCAGGGAGATGAGCTCCTTCTCACCCGGGAGGGTTCACGCTACTGCGTGGATTACAGACGGAAGAGGGCTGCGTCGTCCGGCGCGGCCGGCGTGCTCAAGCTTGGAACAGGCTGGCGCGTAGTCGAAATCAATAGGTAAAAAGAGGAACTGAACGATGACTTTTGAAGAATTCGAGCTGCCGCCGGATCCGGAGCGGGTTATCGTTGGCTTGCGGGATACCGGCTACGAGTTCGAAACTGCAGTAGCCGACATTGTCGACAACTCCATTGCGGCGAATGCACGCCGCGTTGACCTGTGGCTCGGTGCCGACCATCGCGGAAACATCCGGCTGGCAATCGTCGACGACGGCGACGGAATGGACAGGGATGGGCTGATCAACGCCATGCAGTACGGGTCGAAGGCTCGCCCGAGTGCGGCAAGTCTCGGAAAGTACGGCCTCGGGCTCAAGACGGCTTCCACTGCTTTCTGCAAGAGGCTTTCAGTGGTCTCTAGGCCGGACGGGAATACGCCTGCCTTGATGGCAACGTGGGATCTGATGCATGTTGCGCGCGCGCGAAAGTGGGCTCTGCTCCTAAGCGCAGAGTGTGATCGGGAGGCGATGGACTATCTTGAGGAAGTTGCCCCCGGGCATTCGGGAACCGTTGTCCTGTGGGATGAGGTTGATCGCCTCATCAAGGACTACCAGAACAAGACCGGCACCCATGCAAGAAAGGCACTTCAAGCCAGGGAGGCTTCGCTAAGAAGCCATCTCGCGATGGTTTACCAGCGGTTTCTTGACTCCGGCGATGATCGCGCCAGGAACGTAGAGATCCGGCTGAACGGCGCCCGCGTCGAGGCGTGGGATCCATTTCAGCGGCAGGTTTCTGAGCTGGTAGCTGAGGAAGTCATGAGGTCCGAACTGCCTGACGGGACAGAGGCCGAGTTCACTGTCCGCGCCTACATCCTGCCCAGGCGCGAGGAATTCCCGAATGACCAGATGGCCCAAGCAGCCATGCTGTCCAACGACAAGCAGGGCATCTACATCTACCGGGAAAGCCGCCTGATTCACGATGCTGACTGGCTTGGCCTGTACCAGAAAGAGCCCCACTCAACACTGCTGCGCGTCGAGTTCTCCTTCGATCACAAGCTCGATGATGCATTCCATCTGGACATCAAGAAGTCGCAGATCATTCTTAATGATGATCTGGCCGACTGGCTCAAGTCCCAGTTCCTGCCGGCGCCGCGTCGAGAGGCAAACAACCGGTCGCGAGAGGGTCAGCAGAGGAGGATTGCGCAGCAGGGGCAGGGCGCGCATGACGTATCCAACAATACGATCCGCAACCGTCAGGCTGCTGCGGCAGGAGTAAAGGTCGACGCCGTAGACGTAGATCGGGGAGAGGCAGAAATAACCAACCGCCACGGGACCTTCAGGCTCCGGATCCCGCTCGCAACTGCAAGGCGGCCCGGCGAGGTCTTTGTTCAGCCGCAAGACGGGATCACGAATGGTCTGCTGTTCCAGCCAGCGCTGATTGACAAACATCGAGCTGTCCAGCTGAACACCAGCCACCCCTACTACCACAAGGTTTACGTTCCGAACCTCAACCGTGGTGTGACGCTGCAGGGCCTCGACACCCTCATGTGGGCACTCTGTGTGGCCGAGCTGACAACGGTGCAGGACACTACGGCAAGGATGTTCCAGGACATGCGATACGAGGTTTCCCGGATCCTCGAGCAGCTCGTTGAATCGCTCCCTGAGCCCGAGACGGACCAGAATGGCAATTGACCCCGGACGCCTGGCAGCCCGTATCTCGTCTGAGTGCGGTTTGGAGTTTGTTGGCTCAGGCAGTCGTGCAGGCGACTCCGGTCAGAGGCTCGTTCTCCAGCCGGCACACCATCCTCCCGCTCATGCTTTTGCTCTCGTCGTTGAAGTCGGATGGCGAAGTGTCGAGATAGCTTTCAGTCCGGGGAGTTTCGCCAGTGGCCTCCTCGAGGCAATGGGTGATGCAGAGGAGGCTGGCCGGGCGGCATTCGTATCGGTCCTGCGGACCAGCATCGAGGATGGCGCTGAGGTAGGGTTTGTCCTGAACGGGGCGACGAGCTCATTCGATGATCCGGCCATCTGGCGAGCGCGGTGGCAAAGGGTCACCCTCACGATGCGGAAGGGAATGCTCCCGCTCGATTTTTCAGCGAGTGAGCATGATGCCGAGCTTGTTGGAAAGTGGGTTTGCCGGATGTCCGCGGCGATTCTCGCCTTGCTGCCGGTTGAATCCGATGAATCTCTGGACCTGCGCAATCCCGAGGAGTCTGTGGCTGGGCTCCCGGAGGGATCAAGGCTGCGGGTCGAAGTGAATCGATACGAGCGCGACCGCAGGAACCGAGCCGCAGCACTCGCTATCCATGGCAACAGCTGCATGGCGTGCGGCCTGTCTATGGGGGATCGCTATGGCGCTGCAGCGGCGGGTCTGATCGAAGTGCATCACACGACGCCTGTCTCTCAAATGGGTGGGAGCTACGTCGTGGATCCGCGAACCGACCTGATTCCACTCTGCCCTAATTGCCATTCCGTCGCGCATCGCAGGTCACCTCCATTTTCGGTCAATGAGCTGAGGGTCTTGGTTGGCTATGACGCCATCGCCAGAGAGAGCGATAGGGTTGGACGCGAGTAGTTGGCTGGTGATTCCTGGTCGGATTCAAAATGATTTCAGCCACATATCACCACACTGAAGCCGAGGGATTTGGCTTCGCGTAAAGGCACTCCGCACGAAGTGCCCGTATAGGTGGCTAAATGTGTCCAGCGAGAAGCGAGAAGCCCTTTACTGCGTCCTCGTGGTGGTGACAGCGATCCTGGCGGGCATCGTCAAATGCTCGTTCTGCGACGGATCGAAGGTGAACTGAATCATCCAACCCAGGTTCCCGACACAAGGCCCGGCATTGCGCCCGGGCCTTGTGCGTTTATGCCTGCGAAATAGGGAGAGCGCGAAATGCATTTGGTCGAGTCGATGGCGTATACAGGTGCCCGCCCGTGGCACGGACTGGGTGCCAGCCTTGCACCGGACCAGCCGATCGAGGTCTGGCGACGGCAGGCGGGCATGGAGTGGGAGATCGAAGAAGCCGAGGTCCGGTATGTGGTGGGGCGTGATGGCATCGGGTCCTTGAATGGGTTCCCGGAGCAGAAGGTTCTCTACCGGTCCGATACCCGGCGGCCGCTGGCTGTGGTTTCGAAGCGTTTCCAGGTGGTCCAGCCCGGCGAGGTCCTCGAGTTCTACCGTGACCTGACGGCCCACAGCGGATTCAGGCTCGAGACGGCAGGTGTCCTCAGGGAGGGGCGGAAGTTCTGGGCAATGGCCAGAACCGGCCAGAGCACGAGCCTCAAGGGCCGCGACAGGGTCGAAGGCTACCTGCTGCTGGCGACAGCCTGCGACGGGACCTTGGCCACGACTGCGCAGTTCACGTCCGTCCGGGTTGTCTGCAACAACACCCTTCGGATTGCCCTGGGCAACAGTGCGGGTGCCATCAAGGTGCCGCATCGAAGCCAGTTCGATCCCGAGGTGGTCAAACGCCAGCTGGGCATCACGGTGTCATCGTGGGACGGGTTCGTGGCCCGCATGAGGGCGCTCTGCGAAGTTCCGGTGGATCCGGACTCGGTTGAGGGCATCCTGCGCCGGGTCCTGACTTACCCCAGTCCGGCCGGAGCCGCGCCGGTGGTAAACGAGCAGGCGCTGGCAGGCGTCAGGGCTCTATACGAAGGCGGTGGGCGTGGCTCGCAGCTCGCTTCGAGCCGCGGGACGGCGTGGGGCCTGCTCAACAGCGTCACCGAGTACGTAGACCACCACCGTCGGGCCCGCAGCGATGACCACCGGCGTGACGCCGCCTGGTTCGGGCCGGGAGCCCAGATCAAGCAGCGGGCGTGGGACGAGGTCGTGCGTCTGGTCGCCTGAAGGCGACACCCCAGAAGGGCTCTAGGTTGGCGACGGGCCTGTGGCGCCATCGACCAGCCGGGCCAACGCTTCGGGGTCCTGTATCGCCAGTCGAAGTGCCTCCAGCATCAGCGCCTGCTGCTGGGGGCTGGCTGAGGCGAGCAGGCGGATGGCTTCCGCCATGCCGGGGCTGTCAGCGAGGAGATAGGCCGGGGGTACATCGAGGGCTTGGGCCAGCGCGTCCAGGCTCTCGAAGCCGATGGCGGTCACTTGGCGCTCATAGCGGTTGATCCGAACCGAGCCCTTGTCCTTTCCCAGCCCCATGCGGTCACCCAGCGCTCGCTGACTCAGGCCGCGCAGCTGCCTGGCTTCGGCCAGGCGGGCGGCGAACAGGGAGCGGGCGGACCTCTCGGGCACCGGGAAAGTTTCTCGTTCGGGTGCTCCGAATCATGACGAAACCTCTACCGGCGTGGCAGACTCTACGTAGCACGTAGAGGTCAGTCAAGCCACGTGCTGACCCGAGCGACAGGCCTGCTGCGACTTTCCCGAAACGTCACCAGGCAGCACCTCCTCAGGGGTGCAGTCGCCAACAAGAAGCAACCAAAACAGGAGCAATGCATGCTGATCTACACCCTGGCCCTGATCTTCATCATCATCCCCATGACGATTCGGGCCTACCTGAGCCTCAAGGCGGGCAAGCTGCCCCTGCCGAAGTTCCAGAACAACATCGTCGTCAACCAGATCAAGATCCGGAACGCCCTCGGCGTGATGTACCACGTGCTGTTCTGGGGCTTCCATGTCTTCTTTGCCCTCTGGGCCGTCGAGAAGGAGGCGTGGGGCTCCTTTCTGGCCGTGGTCGTGTACATGGTGGCCAATCCGATGCTGTCCGCCCAGATCAAGGCGCGTGGCGTCACGGTGCAGCCCGCCAACCCGCCGGGTGGAACCAGCAACGGCAGCTAAGCCCTCCACCGAGAGAGAACTTCCACGCACGGAGAGCCCGGCCAAATGGCCGGGCTCTCTGCTTTTGGGGACAAGAAAATGAGCAACGCATCCGCATTGCGACTGGTCGATACCCGGACCCTGTCGCGCGAACAATGGCTGGAGGTGAGGGCTGGTGGCATCGGAAGCTCGGACGCCGCCGCGGCGGTGGGCCTGTGCCCGTACAAGAGCCAGCTCGAGCTATGGATGGAGAAGACCGGACGCGCCACGAAGGCTGGCGAGCACCTCGGGCTCGACGACCCTCGGTACTGGGGCACGCTGCTGGAGCCCTTCGTGGCCAACGCCTACCAGCAGAAGACTGGGCGCAAGGTCCGCAAAGTCAACGCCGTCCTGCAGCATCCGAGCCTGCCTTTCATGCTGGCCAACATCGACCGCGAGGTGGTCGGCAGCCCCGACGTGCAGATCCTGGAGTGCAAGACCGCCGGCGAGTTCGGCGCGCGTCTCTGGCGGGACGGCGTGCCCGAGTACGTCCAGCTCCAGGTTCAGCACCAGCTGGCGGTAACGGGCAAGCAGGCGGCGGACGTGGCCGTGCTGCTGTGTGGCCAGACGCTCGAGGTATTCCGGATTCCCCGGGACGACGAGGCCATCGCCCGCCTGGTCGTGCTGGAGGCGCGCTTCTGGGAGTACGTCGAGACTGACACGCCCCCGCCGGCTGACGGCAGTGAGTCCTCGGCCCGAGCACTTCGGAAGCTCTATCCGGGAGGCGGCGACACCGTCGACCTCACGGGCGACCCGGTGCTGGGGCAAGCGCTTGAGGAACTGCGCCTGCTCCGGGATGAGCTGGACGCAAAGCAGGCCACGGCCGAGGCCCTCCGGCAGCGCATCCAGCAGGCCATGGGCGACGCATCGCGAGCGGTCCTCTCCACCGGCGAGGTCAGCTTCAAGCGAGCCAGGGATGGCGTGTCCATCGACACCCGGCAGCTGACCCTCGACCACCCCGAGCTCGTCGCCCGCTACACCACCACCCGGCTGGGCGCCCGCCGGTTCCTGATCCTCGACAAACCTACCTGACCCCAGGGAGAACAACATGCTCAAAGGCTTGGCTATCACGCCGCCCGTGGTCGGGCGGATCTCGATCGGACGCGTGGTGGAGCGCAATGGCAAGCGCCTGCCGGAGAAGGACGACCAGTTCACCCTCACCAGTCAGGTACAGAACCGCGAAGGCTGGGTCCTGCACCCGCTGGACGAGCAGCTGCGCAAGGATGCGGGCGGAAAGCTGCGCTCTATCCCCGTCAGGCTGGTCTTCAACGACCCCGAGCTCAACCTCCGGGCCGACTACACCCTGTTCGACCGCACCACCGGGCGCCCGCAGTGCGTGGGCAACGGCGAGACCTGCCGACGCCGGGGCGGTGCGGAGGGGGTAGAGACCCTCCCTTGCCCGGGGCCGGACACCTGCAGCTACGCCGCAGGGGCTTGCAAGGCCTACGCCCGGTTCAACGTGCTGGTGGGCGATGGAGAAGAGGACGCCCTCGGCACCTTCGTGCTCCGTACCACCTCGTTCAACACCATCCGGACGCTGGCGGCTCGCCTGCAGTACTTCAGTGCTGTCTCGGGCGGGCGCCTCGCCACCATGCCGCTCGAGCTGAAGCTGCGCGGCAAGAGCACCACGCAGAGCCACCGTGCCCCGATCTACTACGTGGACCTGGTGGTCCGGCAGGGCATCACCCTGGAGCAGGCTATCGCTCAGGCGCGGGTGCGCGACGAGCAGCGCAGGAATGACGGGGTGGACCAGGCCGCGCTCGACGAGGCGGCCCGTCGCGGCTTCCTGAGCGGTGCCTACGAGGAACTGGAGGAGGACATCCCGGCCGTCGTTGAGGAGTTCTACCCGGAGGCCACCGCGGGCGACGCTTCAGCAGAACCTCGGCAGGCGAGCCCCGTGAACCTCACGGGCCGGCTGCAGGAAAAGGTCGCCCGGATCGGGGCGGGATAAGCAACCAAGGAGAAGGCAATGATGTTTCGACTGATTGGCGGCGCCGTGGTCTACGGCTTCGCCCTGTACGGCGTGGCCGCGTTCCTGGACCGCCCGAGGGTGAAGGTGTTCCTCGCCCAGGGCAGGCAGGGGCGTGGCACCCGCGGAGAAACGCATGAGACGCGCCAGGACGCGTCTTCGGAAGAGTCTGCGACCAGCTCCGCGACCGGCGACTGACGCGCTCATACAGGCGCGTGTACAGGCCTGTCAGGGGCCGTGCGATGCATGACACAACAGGGGCGCTTCGGCGCCCCTTTCTACTCACAGGGAGACAAGCACATGTCCATTGACTGCAACAACCGCACGGCGCTGTTTGTGCGGGGCGGACGCAGCCGTTACTCACCTGCTTCGCCTGAGCAGATCGTGGAGGCGGCACGACGGGTCATCGACCAGAGGGTGCCGGCGGGTACACCGTTCAAGGATCCCGAGATTGCCCGGACGTTCTTCCGGGACAAGCTGGCCGGCCTTGAGCGTGAGGTCTTCGCCGCAGCATTCCTCGACACCCGTCACCGACTGATCGAGTACGTGGAACTGTTCCACGGGACCATCGATGGCGCTGAGGTGCATCCGAGGGAGGTGGTGAAGAAGGCCATCGCGTGCAATGCGGCTGCGGTGCTGTTCAGTCACAACCATCCGTCGGGGGAAGTGGAGCCGTCGCCTGCTGACCGGGCGGTTACCGCGCGCCTGAAACAGGCGCTGGTACTGGTTGATGTCAGGGTACTAGACCACGTCATCGTGGGTGGCAATGACACGCTGAGCATGGCGTCTCGCGGACTTCTTTGACTGGTCGGGAGCCAGTCCTCGCATTAGGGGTTCGCCCCTAATGCGGGGCGATAGCTGTGGGTACTTTTTTTTCGTTGAAACCATTGGGAGATGCTTTTCTGGGCGGCTTCATGCACGACACAGCAGCTCACCGTCCTATCCGCCCTAGGGTCGAACACCTCCTTGCAACTCGGCCCTGATGTCGAGCGCGTGCTTCAGGAAGAGGAGTGTGTTGTCAGTGAACTATCGATCACAGGAGTGAAACCCTGTGTAAAAAAATGGTTCTTCACCCAAGTCCGGGGAATGCCGCCCGAATCTTCAGGAAGAAGTAGGCGTCGTCCCGGTAGCCGTAGGCCACCCGCTTGATGACCTTGATCTTGTTGTTGATGCCTTCGACCAGGTTGGTGCCCAAGGGCCAGCGGCAGTGGGCCAGGATGCCGGCCAGGTAGGGCTCGATGCGGCGAACGAAGGCCCGCAGTGGCTCCAGCCCACTGCGCAGGGCCCGGCGTTTCCAGCTTTTCCAGGCTTTCCTGGCCCAGGCTTCGGATCGGTAGTCCCAGAGCGCTTTGAGGTCATCCTTGAGCAGGTAGGTCGTCAACAGCGCCTTGTTGGCCGCCAGCAGTTCCTCCAGCCGCACGACCTGATCCCGCGGCACGTTTTCACGGTTACGCAGCAGCAGCCAGCGCGACGTCTTCACCACCCGCCGGGCTGGCTTGTCGCCCCTGAGTCGGTTGGCTTCATCCACCCGCACCCGGTCGATCACCTCGCGGCCGTACTTGGCCACGACGTGGAACAGGTCGTAGACCACCTCGGCGTTCGGGCAGTGCGCCCGCACTTCCAGGTCAAAAGCCGTGCTCATGTCCATGGCCACGGCCCGGATCTGGGCACAGCGATCAGGACCAAGGAGTTCAAAGAAAGGCCGAATGTCGGCCCTGGACCGACCCCGCCCCACCCACAGCACCCGCTTGCGCTCGGGATCAACGATCACCGTGGCATAGCGGTGGCCCTTTTGAATGGCGAACTCGTCCATGGCCAGCAACCGCACCCCGTCCAGATCCGGCGGGCCCAGCGTGCGTTCCAGGTGCCGGAAATCGATCGCCTTGACCGTCTTCCAGTCCAGCCCGAACCACCGGGCCGCGTGCCGAACCGACGTCCCGGCGCACAGCCGGGCCACGCTCTCGGCCAAGCGCCGGGTCACCCGGGCATGGGGGTCGAGCCACTCAAGCCGCTCCAGCCGTGGCCCGCAGCGCGGGCAGGCCAGGCGCAGACGCGGCACCACCAACTCCACCGTGTGCTCGAACAGCGGCAGGTCCCGGACCCGGCGCACGGTCTGGTCGTGAATGGCCGCCACCGGCTGGTCACAGCCTGAGCACCGGCGCTGCGCGCCCTCGTCGGGGACCAGCTCCAGCACGACCCAAGACTGGCCGCTCCGCTGCTCCTGACGCCAATCATCCACGCGATAACCCACCCAGCCACCCAGCTGGGCAATACAATCCCCGTCGGCCACGGCCGACCCCCGGTTTGTTGTCTAGACAACTACAAACTACCCGGGTCGGCCGTGTGCCACTCTCCCCTCAGTTGGGAGAAGAACCAAAAAAATACGGGAAGAGCACTACCTTGTGAGTGAAGTGTTGGTGGTCGAGTAGGAAGGGTGGTTTGAGTAGGAGGATTCTCTCTCTTTATAGGGGGGGGGTGGCTCTACGCGCACTTACCGTTTCCTCACACGTGACGCATCTACTCGCTCATAACCAGTCGAAGGTCGATGGCCAACCCATCGACCTTTGTAATTTCTTAGTTCGGGAAAGGGTAGTGCTCAGATGGCCAGCTTTCACTTCGAAATCAAGTCAGGAAAAAAGGGGCGTGCCACTGGGCACGCGGATTACATCACTAGGCAAGGTGTCCACAGGAAGCACGGCGACCTGCTGTTCTCCGGCAGCGGGAACATGCCCTCGTTCGCACAGGACAGTCCGAAATCGTTCTGGCCGCCAGCGGATCGGTTTGAGCGCGCCAATGCCGCGGTTTACAGGGAGTACATCATCGCCTTGCCGCGAGGCTTGACGGTGGATCAGCTGCGCGCTTTGGTGGACGACATGATCCCAGGGTTGGTAGGGGATAGGCCGTACCAGTACGCATTGCACTCGCCAGAGTCATCGATTGACGGCGGAGAGAACCCGCACCTCCACCTGATGTACTCGGATCGTGCTCCGGACGGCATTGATCGTTCACCGCAGCAGTACTTTGCAAGATACAACCCTGATCACCCAGAGAAGGGGGGTTGCAAGAAGCTGAGCGGTGGACGTAATCGAATACAGCTTCGTGACGAGGTGATCGCGAAGCGTCGCCATGTGGCAAACGTCCAGAACGCGCATCTGGCGCTTAATGGAAGGAGTGACTTCGTGGACCACCGATCCCTGCAAGAGCAGGGGGTGGACCGAGCCCCGGAGCGCCACCTTGGGCCGGCCAGGATCAGCGGTATGTCAGAGGACGATGTGCGGCAGCTCAGGGAGGCTCGGGTGAGCCGGGAGACGCCGGACCCCTCGGCCACTTCCGGCCTCGGGTTGACGCTGGGGGATTGCGTAACGACATCCGGATGAGCTGTTCTTGACGATGGACCCCCCGAAATCCGCTAGCTCTAGCGGATTTCGGAGGGGGGGGTAGGCATCAGACGCCGGGGTAAACCGGGCGCAATGACCTAAGGACGATGTGCTCGCCGCCTCCCGACCTAACCCTCTGGATTCGCCCTTGGGCCTCCAGCACGTCCAACAGCGGCTCATACACCCTCGGGTCGCGCAGCGAGTTCGGGCCTACCTGGCCAATCAGGCTCTTCGGAAAGCGGCCCGTGGTGGGCGGCACGGCGTTTCGAAAACGGCGGTCAATCCAGCCGTTCAGCAGCTCGACTCTAGAGATCATGCTTCCCTCCGAGCCGAGGTTTGCCATGTAGTGCCAGGAGAACATCTCCACCAGAACGATGGCGGCCCAGAATGTCGAGGGGCTGACTGGACCTTGGAAGCCCTCGAACACGTGCAGCAGCACGGCGATCCGTACGGCGTTCTCCGCAAGCTTGAGGGCATGCTCCGGCTCGGATTCGAAGTGCCCATGTTCGTACGTCAGCTGGATCCGGCCCTTAGCGTACGACACCCGCAGTTCCTCCGCCTCGGCGCTCAGGGGCGGAGCCAGGCGCTCAAAGTCCTCCGTGTCTGCCGCCCAGATGCCTTTCTCCAGCAGGGAGATAAGGCGGGCCATGAATGCGGCCTTCTCCGGTAACGAACCCTGCACCCCGCGAACCAGATCCTCCGAGGGGGTGGGTGGCGTCGCCACCACGAGGAACCGGGCTAGAAAGCCTGACGTCTTCAAGGCGCGTCCGTAACGGCTCATCACCTCATCAAGCAGCCCTGGGTGGATCAGGGCCAGGGTCGTCAGGCGCGCGTTCCGAAGCGACACGTTGCCATGCTTGATGGTGCTGCTCCTGATGGGTTCGCCAGACCACGCGTTATTGAGCGCGCTGGAATCTCTTCTCAAGACGCTCTCCATCAACTGCTTTGCCTCGTAGGAGAGCAGGAAACTAGTGGGAAGTGCCTTCATCGACTGGTACAAGGCAGCGGGCGTTACCTTGTTGAAGATGAACGCTCGCCCCCGGAAGAGGTCCGTTCGTGACGCCTCGAAGTCTTCGATCGCCTTTAGGAAGTACTCGGCGAAGGAGGATTTTCCTCCCGACGAGTTGCCAACCCCCAGCATGTACAGCGAGACCGGTCGACGACCTTGGGGGGTCACCATGTCGACCTGGCTCTGCAGGGCAACCGACAGCGCGCCAAGTGCACTGAAGTAGCCTAGCTCCATCGGCCACCGTGTCGCGGCGTGAAACTCAGTGACTGCGGCTTGGAAAAGAGGCAAAGGCAGGCGGCCCGGCTCCACCGGCAGGTTGTTCGGTCCTGTGAACAGGAAGGATCTCGGAGGGTCTCTAAACTTGGGGTTGATCATGCGCGATCCTCCCCCAGTTCATCCTGGGTGAGCCCCGGAAAGCTCGCAGCTGAAACGGGCAGGTCACCTCGTTGGAGGGCACTCGCGCCTTGGAGCGGCGACTTGGCTGCCTTCGTGGCGCCGCGGGTAGTCAACGAGGTGCCGGAGGTGTCGCAGGGCGGCTCGCCGGAGTACTTCCGGAGCAACTCCTTGAAACGCGTAGGACTGAGCTTGACACCGTGGTTGGCCAGAACGGCAAGGATGTCGCGCTGGGTGACCTTCTCGGCGATCAGTCGCTGAATGTCCGGGTACAACCCCGCAAACGCTTGTTCCTTGCCGTGGGTCGGCTTGGGCTTGAGCAGGAGCAGCTGTTCGCGGATGGAATCGATCGGGGAAATCGGAGTGGTCGCTTTACGGGTGTTCCCGGGGGTGGTGTTGGTCATGGCCGGTCTCCTTAGGCGACGGCCCGGGCAAGGGACTTCGCCTCGAGGTAGGCGATGACCTCCCAGGCCCACCAGACCGACGGAGAGCGACGGGACTTGCCCAACTTGAACGGCCTCGGAGCTTCCGGATCGAAGCTGGGGTCGTTCGGGTTCAGCCGGGCGTACCACGCGCTGCGGCTCAGTCCCGACAGGTAAAGGACCTCAGGCAAGCGAAGGCCCCGGCGAAGGCTCAGGTCGCTAATCGAGGACAGGTGCGCGACGGGACCAGCGGACTCCTTGCGGGCTTCCGAGAGTCGGCTGTGGGACGCATTGGAAATGTTCGTGGTGATCATGTGCTTTCCTTTCGATGGCCTGCCGGCGTCATTGCCGGCAGTGATCGGAAAGCTACGGACGGTGGCGGACGAGCGAATCAGCCCCCGGCGGGAGCTGTTGACGACTTAACCGGGATATGGCTGGGTCAAGAGTCTGGCTCGGGATCCGCCTTGGAGACGCGAGTCGTCAGCGTAAAGCCATCGGCACGCACACTGATGATCTCCAATGAGGGCGCAGCGCTAGGCTCCGGACCTTCAGGCTCACCGGGGTGATGCGCTTTCGGGAGTGGTTCGGCCCGATCTTTGCCCGCCTTGCGCTGGCTGAATTGTGCGAACCGTCGCGAGATCTCGGGGTACGGCCCGTTGGGCAGAGCCCAGTCGCGCGTCAAGGCTTCGATGCGCTGCAGGGCTTGGAACCGCCGTTCACTATTTGGCAAAGCTTTGTCGATCTTCGCCTTGTCTGCATACTCGAATAGAAACTCCTCTATCTCTCCTTCCTTGTCACATATCCGCTGGTAAACCATCTCTCGCGCCTCGGCGATGCTTCTTGGGTTCCGATTCTTTGCGACCCAATCAAGTGCGCCGAGAACCATGCCGCGTGCAACCTCCGTCACTTCAGCATTCTTCTCGGCGCGCTTTCGCGCTTGGGCCATTAGCTCGGATTCCGTCGAGTTCAATCCAAGGTGGTAGTAAGCAATGGCAATCAAGTGCCATGCTCGATCCGGGATCGGCGACGTCAATGAACGCTCGGCCTCTTGAAGGTAGATTGCCGAGATCAATAGCCCTTTGAAGGGAAAGGACGATGAATCCTTCCAGCCGCGGGGGATTGTGCTGCCCATGATGATGGAGACACGCAAGTGTTCGGCCCACGAGAGAGCTGGCGACGGCTCCTGCAAATCAAGCAGCTCCTTCGCGAGGTCCCACAGCTCGGGTACATCGTAGTCCATAGCGCATTGATCCCAGAGTGCCATCGCGCTACCGATGAGCGTTTCTGGATCAACCGCTCGTTGGCCTAGCTGCTCGTAGATAAAGTACGACGCGGGCTCATCGACACGCTTGCCTTCTGTGATGCTCAAATCTCTTGTCTCCAAGGGTTCGATTACGCAGCAAGAATAATGGCGTCTTGTACTTGGCCAGCACTCAGCAGGCTAATTAAGCTACTGGAAAATAGGTCCGAGTAACCGAGTTGAATCAAAGAAATGCTCTTCGTGTAGCAAGGAGTAGATTGTGGGCGATTGAGCGAATTCTCTGAGCAATAATAAACGACGCACCTTCTGATTCACGCCCCACGCGCAATTGAATAGCGATACCGATACCGTCTCAACTTCAATTCATCCCCTATCGTCGAAATGACCGGCATGAGGCCCGGACTATACGGCTGCGAAATGACCTGGACTCAGGATGGGCCGGGAGCTCAGGTGTTTGCGGAGACATCCGAATCCATCCGCATCACCTGCATTATTTGCCAGCGGTCGCTGAAGCAGCAGTCCGCCATTGCCTTCGCCCCTTTCTATGGCCGAGGGTGGTCGCCTCTTCTCGACGGGATAAAAACCTCAGCTCTTCAAATGCGACTTCTAGCAGGAAATTCCGAGTGCTCAATGGTGTGCACGGTGACTTCAGTGGCTACCGCGGCCACAGAATCCGGCACCTGGTAGCGAATGGCGGTCTCATTGGAAGATCCAAAATTCCTAGAGGCTTGGTGCGGCAAAGCCGCAATTGCGTGGCTCCCAGTGACGCGGCACTCAGGTGCCTGCCCGGATACGCCGAGCAGTTAAGCGCTGGAGGGAGCTTGGGGCGCCCCTGGAAACTGGCTGCGCATGCGGCTGGCACTGTCGACTGCTTGTAGGAGAGCGACTGGTTGGTACCTTCCTGACCTTAATGCCCTGATCCCTAATCGTCTCGTTGGCAGGCATTCAAGCGACTTAGGCGCTCTCAGGAGCATTGGATATCCCTCTACGCTCCCGTTCTTGCGCGAGACGCCCGCGACATTGCTCGACCCAGCCAAAAACAGGGAGTGGTCAAGGGAGCTTCATCACGTTCGACTGGTGCAGGCCGGATTGATCGGGTCCTTATGCAAGTGGTACCCTCGACCGCGGCGTATGCCGCGCTACGTGCTCAGGGCGAAGAAAGGTGTGCGGCAATTGCCATGGCAAGCGAGGGGCTCACATGAAGAAGAAGGGTGGTCGCAGTAGTTCGAAGGAAGGCCAAACAAAGACACATGCCGCCACTGCGATCGACATCGCGTGTGTCGATTTGTTTTGCGGAGCCGGTGGACTGACACGAGGTCTCATAGACGCAGGCATTCGAGTCGTGGCGGGCGCTGACCTTGATACTGCTTGTAAACATCCGTTTGAGACCAACAATGGGAGTGCTTTCTACGCCATTGATGTGACGAGCCTAAATGCGTCGGACTTGGCCTCTTGGTTCGGCGATGCCCAGGTACGCATGTTGGCTGGCTGCGCGCCGTGCCAGCCTTTCTCAAGCTACTCGCAACGCTACGAAACCGTCGGTACCGAGCGCTGGGGATTGCTTAACCAGTTTGCGCGCTTGGTGCGGGAATCAAGGCCCGATATTGTGACGATGGAGAACGTTCCGACCGTGACCAAGCACTCGGTGTTTGGAGATTTTGTATCCACGCTGAAAGTTCAGGGATACGAGGTCTGGTTCGATGTAATTGACTGCGCTGATTATGGTCTCCCCCAGCGTCGGCGTCGTACCGTTCTAATTGCTTCGCGATTTGGCGAAATTAAACTTACCCCCCCATCAAATGTGCCAAAGAGAACTGTCGCGGATGCGCTCAAGGGGCTTCCGGTGCTTCGTCATGGAATGGCCAACAGCAAGGACCCGTTGCATGCAGCTTCAGGGCTGTCAGAGCTTAATTACGAGAGGATCAGGGTCTCAAAGCCGGGCGGTACTTGGCGTGATTGGCCAAAAGACTTGGTCGCCGACTGCCATAGGAGGGAATCCGGCAAAACGTACTCAGGTGTCTATGGCCGTATGAGGTGGGATGAGCCAGCGCCGACGCTGACCACGCAGTTCTTCGGCTTTGGAAACGGGAGGTTCGGTCATCCATCGCAGGCTCGTGGTCTATCATTGCGCGAAGGGGCAATTCTTCAAGGCTTCCCCAAGGACTATTCCTTTGTGCCTGAGGGCGCCAGCATTCAATTCAAGGTGCTTGGCCGCTTAATTGGTAATGCTGTCCCAGTTGATCTTGGGCGAGTTATTGGCGAAGCCGTCGTTGCGCACGTCCACAAGCACGCCTGCAAAAAGTCTTCGAGAGTGAGTGGCCAGTGTGAGCAAAGTGGCGATGTTCGGCCGTTAGGGGTTGTCAGTGCCTGACGTGCGTTGCCATATCCGGTAGGCGATGTCAGCGCCACGGCAAGGTGCTGGAGCCAGCACTATGCGCGAGGGCGTTGCTTCCGAGATTGTGCGGCGATTCGAGGTGCGCCAGCTGGTCGTCGTAGAGAATTTGTTTCAAGGGGTCAGCAGAGCGCCGTCAGGTCAGTCCGTTTCGCTTGCGAAATGATTGGCGCAGAGTGTTGAGCGGTGTCGCGCGGCGCGTCTTGGGAGTAGGGAGTGCGCTCTTGGCATGGCTAGCCGTCGGCAAGGAAGCTTGAATGCAGTTGGCATGAGGGCTCTTCTCGGCCGCAAAGGTGCGCAGCGCTATCAAGACGCAACAAGAGAAGTTGTCAGTGTTGCTGCCGCACCAGTCGGTATCGAGGGCGCGATGATGAAGCTGCAAGATGCTGGCCGTAATGTCAGGTAGGCTGCGTATACAGTAGGGGCTGGGTCAGTCAGCTTGGGCAGGCCAGCCTCTGTTGATTCGTCTCTGCCGATGAACGCCTTAGCGCAGCTGCCGCCCAGGAAGAGAATGCCGAAGCAAGGAGGAGCTAGCTATGAAGCTCAGCAATGACACCGCGAAAGCCGTCCCAACCAAGCAGTTCTTTGTGTCAATGCTGACTCGAGACATAAGTCTTGATGACGCAATTCTCGACCTAATCGACAACTGCCTGGATGGTGCAATGCGTCTTGCCAATGGCGGAGACGTCGACTACGGGAAGCATCACGTCAAAATAAAGCTTTCCAAGGATCTATTCTCGATTGAGGATAATTGCGGCGGCATCCCTCGCGAAGTGGCCATCAACTACGCATTCAAGATGGGGCGCGATGCCGACGATAAGCGCGATGCCGACACTGAGACAATCGGAATGTACGGCGTCGGAATGAAGCGTGCTCTCTTCAAAATGGGGACTGACGCGCTTGTGAAGACGCGGCATGGAGAGGACACATTCGAGGTTCATATCGACTCGAATTGGCTAAGTGATAAGGAGTGGCGAGAGCTTCCGATCAAGGTGCCTAGCAAGGCTGCTGAAATGCTCGACTATCCAGGCACCTCAATTGTAGTCAAGGATCTGTATCCGGGTGTTGCTAAGCACTTCGCAAATGCGGCTTTCATTAATGACGTGGAGACTGCGATCTCTCATCATTTCACCATGTTTTTGCAGCGTGGACTTAGGATCGAGCTCAATGGTAGATCGGTGAAGCCGGTTCGCGTGGAGGTGCTCGTTTCGAGGCGAAAGGATGGTCCTGCGCCATACGTCTATCAAAAGACGATTGATGGTGTGCTTGTTTCCATAACTGTCGGCCTAAATACCAGCCGTCAGTATGAGGGCGATTCCGACCACGACGAGGTTGGTGACTTTGCAGGCCAGCGTAATTCTGCGACTGCCGGTTGGACCGTTCTTTGTAATGACCGCGCTGTAATAGTGGGAGACAAAAGTCGTCTGACGGGCTGGGGTGACGGAATACCGCTCTACCATGACCAATTCATAGTCATCACGGGCATCATCGAGTTTCGCGCAAAAGACGCGAAGAAATTGCCTGTGACAACGACAAAGCGCGCGCTGGACACATCGTCAGATGTCTGGCTTGAGTCTCTGGTCAAGATGAAAGAAGGAATGCGCGTTTGGATCTCCTACACGAATCAGTGGAAGAACCATCCGCGAGAAGATCAATCCGTTTACTGGTCGGATGCAAAGCCGATGTCACTTAGTCAGGCGATTGAGGCGGTATCTCCGCGCGCCACTAAGAGGAGGGGAAGCGTTGCGCTTGAGTTTGACCCTCGAAAGATGAAGGGTGTGCTTCCTGAGCCAAAGGAGAGCGCTCCTTCTGGGCGTCGGATCGTCTTCTCTCGACCCGCTGAGGAGGTGCGGCTGGTTTCGAAGATGCTCTTCGATGATGCAAACGAGAAGCCCGGAATCGTCGGAGACAAATGTTTCGAGATTCAGCTCGTGAAGGCTAGCAGGGTGGAGCGCTGAGGAATGAGCGGCTCTTCATTGCCATATAAGCTTCGTCCAAACAAAGCTGTCGATCGAGAGCTGTTTCTCTCTCTTCTGATGCGATTGGCTCCAAAACTGGGCCTTGAGAAATACCATTACGTGAGTCTGGGCGGCCCCTTCTTAGAAGACTTTCGGCTCGTTCATTCACGGGTTGGCATCGGCCGCAAGAGGAATGGTCGCACGGTTGGCAGACTCACCTGCGTTGAGTCTGAGCTGGAGATTCATAAGAGGCAAAAGTTCAATCGACCGTTGGCCGCGATAAGATGCGTCCACTCCACTCTCGAAAAGTTCCTAGATCAGACGACCTTCGCGACTCCGGCAATTATTTGGTTTGACTATACGGCGCCTAAAGACATTGCGTCTCAGATTCAGCGGTTCGCGGCGACCGTAGGTACAGTGCCAGTCGGAAGTGTCTTGCGAGTAACGCTGAATGGAAATCCGACGTCGCTTGGTAGTGGCGGAGAAGAGCCGTCTGGGAAGGATCTTTCCGTCGAGGTTGATGGAGAGGTGTCATCCGATCGCGCGCAGAAGCCGACGAAGGCCGAGTGGCGTCTGGAAGAGTTCAGGCAGCGATTGGGCGCGCTCGTGCCTGCCGGAATTGCTCCGGAAGCGATGACGCACAAGAAGTATGGCCCAACGCTGCTTGGAGTGCTGAAGCTTTCAGTCGATAAGCAGGCGCTAAGTTTCTCAGATCGCCAAGTCGTCTGGGCCCTGGCAACGCATTATGCCGACGAACAGCCCATGGTGACTGCGGCGCTTGTCGTAGCTCCGAAAGGAGATTCGGATCTTGAGAAGTTGGTCCGAGGATGGGAGTTCTTTTCGAAGCCGGAAGATCCGCATCGAGTTGAGCTTCCGGCGCTTTCTTCGTTGGAGCGACTGACGTTGGAGTCAAGCAGTTACGCGCACAGAAGGCTCGGTTTCGATCTTGCGAAGGTTGTAGATTCGAAGCTTGGCACTGATCCAGTCGACAGTTTCAGAAAGTTCTACAGGCTCTATCCGCACTTCTCCAGGGTGGATCTGTAAGGCTTGGAGAATCTACGCCGAACGACTGCTGCCGAGGCATCTGGCTAGGTTCTGGATGCTATATGCATGTGTTTCCCTCATGAATCGCGTTTCGCGAGTGTCGAATCCGTGATGTTTTCTGAGCCGCAGAGCGCGTGGCAGCTGGGGTCGAACAGGAGGCGTTGGAGGATGAGTAATGGATCAGCTTCGTGACCTCGCGGACAGCAGGCTCTTTCGTGGATGTGCATATTGCGGAGCGCATCCAAGCACACGAGATCATGTCCCATCTAAGGTGTTCTTGGATGAGCCCTTTCCGACTGAGCTTCCTGTGGTTGGTGCCTGCAAGGTATGCAACAGTGGATTTTCTCGGGACGAAGAGTACGTTGCTTGCCTGGTGGAGTGTGCACTTCTTGGTACCGTTAATCCTGCATTGCATCGTCGAGAGAAGATCGCAGGTATTCTTCGGCGCTCTCCTGCGCTCCGAGCAAAAATGGCTTCTGCTAGGAGCGAAGTGGAGGGTCAGGTTTCCTTCTCCATTGAGCCGGAAAGGGTCCGAAATGTTGTGCTCAAGTTGGCAAGAGGACACGCCATGTTCGAGCTCAGCTGGTTTTCGGATCAAGATCCGGTGGCGGCTTGGTGGCATCCTATTGCTCTGTTGAGCCCCGAACAGCGGGAAGAATTTGAGAATGTGCCTGCCCCTCAGTTATGGGGTGAAATTGGGACGAGGGCCAGCCAGCGGGTTGGTGTGATTCAAGCAAAGCTTGTCGGTCCGACTGGCGAAGAGCGAGTGATCGACCTCTTGATCAACGATTGGCTGGATGTTCAGCAAGGTCGCTATCGCTATTTGGCAACCGATCAGGATGGACTGATTCGGGTGAGAATGGTTTTGGGGGAGTACTTGGCTTGCGAGGTGGTGTGGGAGCAGTCGTGACTTGGTGAGTCGTTTCGGGGTCGGCTGTGAGACCAGAAGGGTGAGTGCTCGCGGTCGTTATGGTGATTGAATTCCGTCGTGCTGCGACGATCCCTCGCGTTTATGCTCTGTGCTCTCAGTTTGTGGTGCATGCGTACTTGGCGACGAGAATGGTAGTCCGTTGAGGTCCGCTTAAGTCCACGTTAGCCTCGGCTGGGTGTGAGTCAAAGTGTGAGGCAACTGAGAAGCTCGCATTCGAAAAGACCAAGTAGGACAATTGGATAGCCTATCTATTTGGGTGCTGGTGGGCCCACAACTACGTTCGACCAAACTCCCCGAATGGTCGAGTCGGTGCCGTGGCTGGAAGCGGCATCTGACGCAGGTTGACTGCGGTATGGGCCGTATCCGTAGAAGCCCCCGGCAGTCAAATAGGATCTTTCGCGATTGGCCAAGACCTCGCCCGGCCCGATCGGCTTGTGTCCTGTCGATTCGCCCGAGTTTTGCCGAAGCGTCCCCCGTGGTCCGGTCTCATCCCGGGGCACTAAGAATGCACGAGCGGCCAGCGCAGTCGTTGCCAGGCTGGAGGCAGCAACTCGGGCGCGTGGGTCACGACGAGGCAACAGCGCTCCTCGAGCCATGGCTGCAGAGTCCGCAGAAGGTGGGCCATGACCGCGGCGTCGAGGCCGCGAAAAGGCTCATCGAGGATCATCAGGTCGGGATCCCGGAGCAGAAGGGCCGCCAGTTGAAGCCGCCGCGCCTGCCCGCCCGAGACACGGGCCCCTCGCGGACCAAGCCGGTACTCCAGACCGTCGCCGGTCTGGCGGAAGACAACATCCAACGCCACAGCGTCCAGAACACGGTGCAACGCCTCGTCGCGGACCGAACCAAGGCCAAGACACAAGAACTCCCTTACGGTCAGATCGAGAAGGTTGTCCTCCTGGCCGAGAAAGCCCATACGCGCGTAGCGGTGAGCGTCGGACAGCCCCATCCAGTCCAGTCCGTCCAAAGTCACCCGCCCCGCAAGCGGTGCGAGCTCGCCCGCGAGCGTCGCCAAAAGACTGCTCTTTCCGCCCCCGCTGGGGCCGTAGAGGACGCATGGGCGCGAGGGAAGCAAAGTGATCGTCCAAGGCAGCGCGTTCTCGGGCTGATGGCGAGTCAGCAAGCCATCGACTACCAACTCGCGCCGCGCGGCGTGACCCGTCGGCGACACCAGTCCATGGGAAGCAAGGTCGGTGCGAGCCTCGGACTCCAGTGCCAACACCCGCCGCGCCGATGCTTCCGCTTCACCCACCCGCCACCACGCCCCGGGAATTCCCGCAAGCGCCTCTCCAAGCCCGAGCGTCATCAGTGCGACCAGTGCGAGGGAGGGAGCATCAAGGGTGCCCACGCCCATCGCCACCACGGCGACGAGCCAGAGCCCAACCAAGGCTTGGACGCAGTGCTCGGCGAGCAGCGACCATTGCTCCTGGTCTCGCTCGCGACGCACGAGCTCGGCGGCCAGGCAATCCAATCGAACACGCCCCAAGTCAGCCTTCCGGTACGCGATTCGCTCGGCCAGCCCGCTGAAGTGCTCGTGATGGGCGACGCGTAGCATGACGCGGGAAGCCACCAGCGCCTCTCCCCGCTGGCGACCTTTTGCGGCGAACGTGAACGCGGCGATGCCGATGGTGGCACCCCCCAGGAAGAGGACCGCGGCCATCGCCGGCGAGCCCCAGTGCGCCATGGCCGCCACGGAAGCCAAGAGGGTCAGCGTCGCCGCAACCAAGGGGCCCACCACGCGCAAAGGCACGCCATCGAGGGTGTCGATGTCACGCATGAGCCGGGTGACCAGGTCCGCATGGCGCTCGCCGCCCAGTGTTTCCGCCCATTGGTGCGCGGGCGTGCCTGCGACGATCGTGAAGAGGCGCACGCGCAGATCGGCGAGCAGGCGAAGCACCGCCGCGTGGCCGACGACGCGCTCGATGTATCGGGTGACGGGCTTGACAAGGGCCAGGCCGCGGATCGCCGTGGACGGCGTGAAGATGTTGAGGCCGACCAGCAGTCCCAGGCCCGCCAGCGCGCTCGCCGCGATGAACCAACCCGACAGCGCGAGCAGCGCCGCCCCTGTGACCCAGGTCAGGGCCAGGCATGCCCATGCCATCAACCATCGGCCCATGCCGGGCCGATAGAGATCCCAGAGGTAGCGTGCCGGGCTCATGGCGCGCATCGTGCGTCACCGAGGTCGATGCGGCTGTCGCATCGCCCCAGAACGGCCGGGTCGTGGCTGGCGATCAGCACGGCCGCGCGCGCCTCGCGTGCCAGTGGAAGGAGTTGGTCGAGGAGCCGGTCTCTCGTCACGTCGTCCAGTGCCGCCGTTGGCTCGTCCAGGAGCCACAACGGTGCCCCGGACAACAGGGCACGCGCGATGCCGATGCGCTGCGCCTGTCCACCTGAAACCCCGGAGGCCTGCTCGCCTATCACCGTATCCAGGCCGTGCGGCAGCGCCGGGCAGGCGCTGCCGAGGCCCACGGCGTTGAGGGCCGCAGACAGCTTTGAATCATCCACCTCGTCCTCGCAAGCGAGCTGGAGGTTGGCTCGGACATCCCCGTGGAAGAGGTGGACGCGCTGGGGTACCCATGCCCATCGGTCGCTTCGTGCGACACGGCCCGCATCAGGGGAGAGGAAGCCCGCCGCCAGGGCCATTACCGTCGACTTGCCGCTGCCGCTCGGGCCCGCGAGTCCGACGATCTCGCCTTGTCGCAGCCGGAGGCTCAGGCCTTCCAGCACCGTGCGCCGTGGCTGGCCGTAGCCAAGGTGCACGTCATCGAAGACCAAGGCCGCCTCGTCACTTGGCCCGGCCAGCGTCACGGGGGACGGTTTGGCAAACGGCGCTTGATTTTCGAGGGCCGATAGCGACGAGGCGGCTGCCAGGGCGGCACCGCGCTCGTGGTAAGCCTGCGCGAGTTGGCGCAGGGGCAGGAACCCCTCAGGCGCCAGCATCAACAGGAAGAAGCCTGCCCATGCGTCGAGGCTTGCGGCCGGGCCGAAGGCGACCAGCCCCAGGAGCGCGAAGCCGACGTAGAGGGCCACGAGACCAATCGCCAACGCACTGAAGAGCTCGAGGGTGGACGACGACAGGAAGGCCACGCGAAGCACGCGCATCACCAGTTCGCGGTGGCCATGCGCCGCTTCGCCAACAGCTGAGGCAGACTCCCCCAGGGCACCGACGCGACGCAGCCACGGAAGCGTTTCCAGGCGTTGCAACAGCTCCGCGCCCAGTTGCGCCTCCCTGGCCTGCTGGGCCTCCTGGACTGACTGCGTCCCCAGCCCGATCAGGACCATGAACAAGGGCACCAAGGGTATCGCGATGAGCAGCAGCAGGCCGGCGATCCAGTCCTGCGACAGCACGACCACGATCACCGCCAGCGGGAACAGGCGAGCCCATTCCCGGGCTGGCAGGTATCGAGCGAAATACCCGTGCAGCGCATCGACCTGATCGAGATGGCGCTGCGCCCACCATGCCGTCGAACCGAGCGCCGCCATTTCGGCTGGGCCCCGCCGTGTGGCGTCTGCGATCAACCGCGAGCGCACTTCATTGCGCACGCCCGCAGACAGGGCTTGGCCGGCGTGGTCCCGTGCGAGCCCGCCCATGAGCCGCAGCACCACGCCCGCCGCAAGTCCGGACCAGGTCAGCGCTGACGGCGTCCCGCCGGAGGGCGTGAAAGCCGATACGAGCACAGTTGCTAGATTGCCGTAGAGCAGCAGGACGCCGGCCAAAGCAACCAGCGCCCCGCCACGCACGCCCCACAGCAGGCGGCGATGCCCGCGGGAAAGGGCATCAAGCCAGCGGGCATCGATCGCCGCGCGGGGCGCGCCCGCGAGCGACTCGACAGCGGCCTCAGTGGTAGCCGACACCCATCTTCACCTTGCCGCGGAACACGTAGTACGTCCAGGCCGTGTACATCAGCACGAACGGAATGACGAACAGGACGCCGACGAGGAGGAACAGCTGGCTCTCCGGCGCGGACGCGGCGTCATGGAAGGTGTGGCTCGGCGGCACGACGTAGGGCCATTTGCTGAACAGCAGGCCCGCGTAGAACAGTCCGAACAGGACGATGGTCCCGATGAACGGCAAGGCTTCACGGCCGCGCGCCAGCCCGCGCCAGACCAGGGCGGCCACCGCGACCGTGGCGGCCGGCAACAACCAAAGCCAGGAAAGGTTTCCGAACCAGCGGGCGTTTACGTACGCGTCCATCTGCGGCGTCCACACGCTCACCACCACGAAGAATCCCATGACGACGGCCAGCAGTCGCAGCGACCAGCGGCGCATCCGTTGCTGCAGTTCGCCCTCGGTCTTGAGAACCAGCCAGGTCGCGCCGAGCAGCGAGTAGCCCGCAACGAGACCCATGCCCGTCATGACGGTGAACGGGGTCAGCCAGTCGAAAGCACCTCCGACGTAGCGCATGTTCTCGGTCTCGAAGCCCTGGATGTAGGCGCCGACCACGGCGCCTTGGGCGAACGTCGCCACCAGCGAACCGCCGGTGAAGGCGAGGTTCCACATCGGCTTGCCTTTCGCCGAGGCCTTGAAGCGGAACTCGAAGGCGACACCGCGGAAGATCAATCCGGCCAGCAGCAGGAATACGCCGATGTAGAGCGCCGGCAGGAAGACCGCGTAAACGAGCGGAAAAGCGGCAAGCAATCCGGCGCCACCGAGGATGAGCCAGGTCTCGTTGCCATCCCAGACCGGCGCGACGGAATTCATCATCACGTCGCGCTCGTCTTCGTTGACGGCGAACGGAAAGAGCATGCCGACGCCGAGGTCGAAGCCGTCTGCCAGCACGTACATCAGCAGGCCGAAGCCGAGGATGGCCACCCAGACATAAGTGAAGTCGAACATGGGAAGGTCTCCGGCGATCAGGACTGGAAGAAGGGCGGCGTGGACGACGACTTCGCTTCGATCTCGACGGCGGACAGCGGACGCTTTGGCCGTCCGCGGTCGTCTCCGTGGGCCGGAAGCTCGGTGATGCCGTGCTGGATCACCTTGCGCAGATAATGGAGCCCGGCGGTGAAGACCACTGCGTAAACCGCGATGTAGCCGGCCATCGTCAGCAGCACCATCCAGCCCTCCAGGCTGGGCGTTACGGCATCGGTGGCCGTCATGACGCCGTAGATCAGGAAGGGCTGGCGACCGATCTCGGTGACGAACCAGCCGGCGAGCACGGCGATGAACGGGGCCGGGATCATCCAGGTCAGCAAGCGAAGGAATCGCGGTGACGAGCGCAACTTGCCGCTCCAGACGAGCCAGGCGCCCCAGAGGCCGACGAGGATCATCAGCATCCCGATGCCCACCATCACGCGGAAGCTCCAGAAAACCATGGCCACCGGCGGGCGCTCCTCAGGCGCGAAGTCCTTGAGGCCCTGGACGACGCCGTCGGGATCATGCTTGAGGATGACGCTCGCCAGTTTCGGGATGCCAACCTCGAGGTGATTCTCCTCGGCCTGCTGGTCGGGCAGCGCGAACAGCAGCAGCGGCACCTGCCCGCCCGTCTCCCAGTGGCCCTCCATGGCTGCGACCTTGGCCGGCTGGTGCTCCAGGGTGTTCAGTCCGTGCATGTCGCCGACGAACAGCTGTAGCGGCGCGATGACGGCCAGGAGCACGAGGGTCATCTTGAGCGCGCGCTCAGCTGACTCCACCGCGTGGCCGCGCAGCAGGTAGAGCGCCGAGACGCCGGCCACGACGAAGCCACCGGTCAGGAAGGATGCCAGCGCCATGTGGGCGAAGCGGTAAGGGAAGGAGGGATTGAAGATCGCCTCAGCCCAGCTGGTCACATGGACCATGCCCTCGCGCAGCTCGAAGCCGGTGGGCGTCTGCATCCAGGAGTTCGCGGACAGGATCCAGAACGACGAGATAAAGGTGCCGATCGCCACCATGTAGGCCGAGAGCAGATGCAAGCCCGGCGGCACCTTGCCCCGCCCGAACAGCAGGACGCCCAGGAACGCGGCTTCCAGGAAGAAGGCCGTCACGACCTCATAGGCGAGGATCGGCCCGAGGAAGTTCGACGAGGCGTAGGCAAAGTTGCTCCAGTTCGTACCGAACTGGAACGCCATCACCAGGCCCGACACCACGCCCATGCCGAAGACAACGGCGAAGACCTTGGTCCAGAAGGCGGCGAGCCGTTCCCAGTGGGGGCTGCCGGTCTTGAGCGAGATCGTCTCCAGCACCGCGATGTAGCTGGCGAGGCCGATCGTGAAGACCGGGAAGATCGCGTGGAAGGACACGACGAAGGCGAACTGCAGCCTGGAGAGGAAGACCGGATCGAGATCCATAGGTGCGGGCCTGAGACGGGTCGGCGTTCGCCGACCGGGGGTGGATGGGCATCGGATGACTGTAACGACCCGGATAAAGGACCGCCGGGCTGGAAGCAAGCCCCGCAAGGCCTTGCGGATCGATACGGCATCACGACAGGGGCTTTATATGAGCATACTCTTATATTAGTGTTGACTAAACTCAAAAGGGAATAGGTGGGCCAAATGCGTTCCGTACTCCGCAGTCTGTTGGCAGGCTCATCCGGCTCGGCCTCGGTCGAAGCACCGTTCAAAGCCATCAACGTCAAGGGCGGAATGATCGCGTGGCAACGTGCCGGCCTGCCGATGGAGGGAACACGATGAATACGAAGCGCCTTGAAAACAGCCTTGGTCCCGTCCTCGCGCTTGCCTGCGCGCTGGGCGTTGCGTCAGCTCCGGCAAGCGGATCCGCGCCGGCGCCGAACGCCCGGGCCGCAGAAGCCGCGAAAGCCTTCTCGGCTGAATTGCGCAGCACCTTGGGTGCCGCCATGGCCCAAGGCGGGCCGAGCGCTGGCGTCCGCGTCTGCCATCAAGAGGCTCCCCGCATCGCAGAACGGGTTTCGGCGGCGCATGGCGTCCGCCTCGGGCGCGTCGGGGTTCGCTCCCGGCAGCCCGCCAACCGGCTCGAGGGCTGGCAAAAGGCACTGCTGACAACGTGGCAGTCCTCGCCCCCGGCAGGAACGCCGGCAAGTTGGGCGCCCGTCAGCTCGATCGACCCGCAGGACGGAACGCTGCGCTGGGCGAAGGCCATCGAAACCGAGGCGGTTTGCTTGGTTTGCCACGGCCCCTCGGTCGAGCCGGGCCTGGCCGAGACCATCCGCCGTCTCTACCCCGATGATCCTGCCGTCGGCTTCGAACCCGGTAGCCTGCGCGGCCTGTTGTGGGTGGAGGTGGATCCGGCGAAGCCAGCCACGGTGACTTCTCCCGACGCGCGTCGGGTGATCCTCATGAGCGAGGCACAATCGGCCGCCTTGCGTCGTCAGATGCGCGCCCACCTGGAGCGGATCGAAGGCACGATGCTGGCCCTCGGCCACGACGATGCGCAATCCGCCGGGACACTCCTAGCCCAGGGCGCTGCTGGTGGGGGGCAGTCGGGCGGAGAGGATTTCCGCTCAGCCTTGCCTGAGGGTTGGTCGCGCTTCGCGCGGCCGATGCACGTTGCGCTGGGCCAAGCCTCCGAGGCGGCCGCCGCCGGGGACGTGCCCCGGACGCTCCGACATCTGGGCGAAGCGGTTGGCCATTGCAATGCCTGCCATGCGACCTACCGCGTCGAGGCCCGGGAGCCCTGATTCGCGGACCCCAGGCCAGGAGATGCGGGCCTTCGTTCTCCCTGGGTTCAAAGAATCCAATCCGGGCGCAACAGCAGTATCAGCGATAGCGCCAACATCACCAGGCCACTGATCATCTTCAGAGCGCGTCCGCTGAGTTCCCCCATCTTTCCGCTCGACAATGCCACGACCGCAATGCCGACCATAAGCGCATCATCGATCACGTACGCGGCAATGTAGAGCCCGATATACCCGTAGTGCGCGGCAGGGCTGACCGCCTGCTCGGACAGGACAGCCGTATAGATAGCGGGCAGGCCGGCGGTACACAGCAATTCAACGAAATTCACCAAAACCGCAAGCACCGCGACCGCGATCATCGACATCGCCAGCGAAGGGGCCTGGATGACACGCCGGGCCCGCGCATAGATGCCCGGCTTCGCTGCTGCAGGAATAGAGAGCGAAAGACCTCGACCGAAAGCCACGAAGTCCTTCAGGTTGATTACGGCGATGACCAATGCAACCGCGGCCAGAAGGAGGCGAACGGATTCACTGAAGCCGACCGCAAGGAATATGTTCAACCACGCGGCCATGAAGGCGTAGTAGACCGCGCCGCTGACGATGACGAAGGTGCCAGCGATCAGCGCCATGCGCCTGCGGTTGCGCAGCCGCACGAGCAGGGACAGCAGGAACAGTAAGACCCACATCGCACAAGGGTTGAAGCCGTCTACCAGCCCCAGGCCGATCGTGAAAAGCGGCAAGCCGATATTCTCGATGTTCAGCGTCCCGAGCCAGCCAGCGTCCACTTCGTTGTCGCGATTGGCTGCGCCGTCCAGCAGCGTGCGCAGCCTCTGGCCGGTATGCGCAGCGTCGTCGAAACCAACGACCACTTCGTCGCCGATGACGAAGGTGGGGACGCCCGGGGGCCACACGCCCGCGCGATCGGACAAGGCAAGCAGACGCTCGGATGCCTCGGCATCACGATCGACTTGATGCCGGCGGACAACCAGTTCGGGGCGCTCCCTTTGAAGTTCCGCGAGAAACTGCTTTGCATTGGCGCAGTGCGGACAACCTTCGCGAACGTAGACCTCGATATCCGGCGCGCGCTGCGCGGAGTCCGGGGCATTGTCCTGCGCGTGCAAGGACGCCGAAAGCGCCGCAAGAAGAAAAATCAAAAGCAGGGTGGCGGTGCGCACGGCCAGGGCGCTGCGCATCGGCGGCAAGATCAGTGCTCGAGCATGCTGCGCAGCATCCAGGCTGTCTTCTCGTGAACGGCTAGGCGCTGGGTGGCGATGTCGGCGGTCGGCTGGTCGTCGGCCTTGTCGGCCAGCGGCAGCAGCGCCCGCGCGGTGCGCGCCGTGGCTTCCTGCGCGCGCACCAGGTGGCGCAGCATGTCGTCGGCCGAAGGCACGCCCTCCACTTCGCTGAAGGTCGCCAGGCCCGCGAACTGCCGGTAGGTGCCCGGCGCCGGGAAGCCCAGCGCGCGGATGCGCTCGGCGATGTCGTCGAGCGCGTTCCACTGCTCGGTGTACTGGCCCATGAACATCATGTGCAGGCCGTTGAACTGCGGGCCGGTGACGTTCCAGTGGAAGTTGTGCGTCATCAGGTAGAGCGTGTAGCTGTCGGCGAGCAGCACCGACAGGCCCTGCGCCAGCGCCTTGCGGTCCTTCTCGCCGATGCCGATGTCGATCGCCGGGCCCTTGGCCTTCTTCGCGGGTTTGTCCTGCTTTGCCATGTCGGTTCTCCTTGGTGGCGGGCTGCGCTCAGCCCAGGCTGGTGTCGAGGAACATCATCAGTGCGAATCCGGCCATCAGCCCGAGCGTGGCGGGCGTCTGGTGGCCGTTGCGGTGCGTTTCGGGAATGACTTCGTGGGAAACGACGAAGACCATCGCCCCCGCGGCGAGCGCCAGCCCGATCGGATACGCCAGCGCGAAACCGCTGGAGAGGCCCACGCCGAGCAACGCGCCCACCGGTTCCATCAGGCCGCTCGCCACCGCCACGGCCACCGAGCGCCCAGCCGGAAAACCCGCGGCACGCATGGCCAAAGCCACGGCCAGCCCTTCCGGGATGTCCTGCAGGGAAATCGCCGCGGCCACCGGCAGGCCCACCGACAGGTCGCCCTGCGAGAAAGCAACGCCGATGGCCATGCCCTCGGGCAGGTTGTGCAGCGCGATCGCGAACACGAACAGCCAGATCCGGCCGCAATAGGCGTGGCCGGGACCGCAGGGGCCGGTCTTGTCGTGCTCGTGCGGGGTGAAGGCGTCCAGGCCCAGCATCAGCATCACGCCCAGCGCGATGCCCAGCACCACCACCAGCCCGGCGCCCGGGCCCTCGCCGAGCAAAGCCGAGGCGGATTCCAGGCTGGGCAAGAGAAGGGAAAAGGCCGAGGCGGCGAGCATCATGCCGGCCGCGAAACCCAGCAGGCTGTCTTCGATGGCCTGCGGCAGGCCACGCATCGCCAAGGCCGGCAAGGCGCCGATGGCCGTGGCGGCGAACCCCGCGGTGCCACCCCACAGCGCCATCGACACGCCGGCGCCGCCGCCCGTCTCCAGCAGGTTGGCCAGGCTCTGCAGCAGCAGCCACAGCGACACCGTCGCCGCGACCAGCAGGCCGGCCGCGGCCCAGGCGTGTTCGCGCGCGTGCCGGAGAACGATCGTCTTCCACGCGATGCCGGGCACATGCACCTGCAAGCGGAACCTCCTTGGGGCGGCCGTGGCTGGGATCATACCCAGCCCCGTATGCGTCGCACTATCGCAGCGGGCCCGCGGCAGGGTTCGCCTGTCCGCGGGCCCGGGCTTGCTCCTGGATCAGCCGAGCGACTTCATCGAGAAGTACCAGTCGGTCGTCTCCAGGCCTTCCTTCAGGCGCGCGTCGACTTCCTTGACGGTCTTGGGCGCACCGGCCAGCACCTTGTCACCCGGCTGCCAGCCTTCCGGCGTGGCGACGCCGTTGGCGAGGCTGGTCTGCAGGCCGCGCACCAGGCGCAGGATCTCGGCCACGGAACGGCCGTTGGTCATCGGGTAGTACACCATCGCGCGCAGGATGCCCTGCGGGTCGACGATGAAGGTGGCGCGCACCGCCGACGTGTCGGACGCACCCGGGTGGATCATGCCGTAGGCGCGGGCCACGTTCATCGACAGGTCCTCGATGATCGGGAACGGGATCTCGACTCCGAACTTCTCCTTGATGTTGCCCACCCAGGCCAGGTGCGAGTAGATCGAGTCGATCGACAGGCCCAGCAGCTCGCAGTTGGCGTCGGCGAAATCACCCGCGGCCCTGGCGAAGGCGGTGAACTCGGTGGTGCAGACCGGGGTGAAGTCGGCCGGGTGCGAGAACAGCACCAGCCACTTGCCGCGGTAGTCCTCGAGCGAACGGTCGCCGTGGGTGGTCTTGGCCTTGAAGGCGGGCGCCGGCTCGTTGATGCGCGGCAGGCCATAGGCCGGCTGCGGCGCGGCGAACACGGCTTCGACGGTGGCGGCGGGGGCGGCGGCCTTGTCGGCGACCGGAAGGACGTTGGAATCGGTGCAGCTCATGGTGTTTCTCCTTTGGGGGTGCGTGGGTTCAGAGCGAATCGAGCGGAACCTTCAGGTAACGGGTGCCGTTGTCCTCGGGTTCCGGGAGGGTGCCGGCTTTCATGTTCACTTGCAGGGACGGGATGATCAGGCGGGGCATGGCCAGGGTGGCGTCGCGGGCCTGGCGCAGCGCCACGAAGCTGTCCTCGTCCATGCCGTCGCGGACGTGGATGTTGCGGGCGCGCTGTTCGGCCACCGTGCTTTCCCAGCGGATCTCGCGACCGCCGGTGCCGTAGTCGTGGCACATGAACAGGCGGGTGGCCGCGGGCAGCGCCAGCACGCGTCGCATCGAGCGGTACAGCACGCGGGCGTCCCCGCCGGGGAAATCGGCGCGGGCCGAGCCGGAGTCGGGCATGAACAGGGTGTCGCCGACGAAGGCCGCGTCGCCGATGACGTGGGTCATGCAGGCCGGCGTGTGGCCCGGCGTATGCAGCGCCACCGCCTGCAAGCGGCCGATGGCGTAGGTGTCGCCGTCGTCGAACAGCCGGTCGAACTGGCTGCCGTCGCGGCGGAAGCGGGTGCCTTCGTTGAATACCTTGCCGAAGGTTTCCTGCACCACGGTGATGTTCTCGCCGATGCCGATGCGGCCGCCGAGCTCCTCCTTCAGGTACGGCGCGGCCGAGAGGTGGTCGGCGTGCACGTGCGTTTCCACCAGCCACTCGACTCGCAGGCCGCGCTCGCGCACGTGGCGGATGATGGCGTCGGCCGACGCGTAGTCGATGTGGCCGGAGGCGTAATCGAAGTCCAGCACCGGGTCGATGATGGCGCAGGCGTCGCTGTCCGGGTCCCTCACCACGTAGCTGATGGTGTTGGTGGCCGGGTCGAAGAAGGGGGTCACGTCCGGCGCCGGGCCGGCGGGCAGGCCCTTGGGCAGGGGCGGGTGGTTCCTGGTCGTTTCCATCGGGCTGCTCCTTGGGTAGAGCGTTTCGTTGGAGGCCAATCTAGGCGCTTGATCTATTCAATGGAAATGAATAGTTTTGAATCCTGTATTCGGAAAAAGCGAACACATGAAACCCCTGCCCAGCCTCCGCCACCTTGAGTACCTGGCCGCGCTGGACGAGCACGGCCACTTCGGGCGGGCGGCGGCGGCCTGCGGCGCGTCCCAGTCGGCATTCAGTGCCGGGATCGCGGAACTTGAGCAGCAACTGGGGGTGCGGATCGCCGAGCGCGATCGCCGCCACGTGCTGGTCACCGCGGCAGGCAGGCGGTTGGCCGCAAGGGGGCGCGCCCTGCTGGCCGATGCGCGCGCACTGGTGGAAATGGCCGGCGCGGAGGCGCGACCGATGTCAGGGGAGGTCGGGCTGGGCAGCATCCCCACCATCGCGCCCTTCGTCATGCCCCGGCTGATGCCTGCGCTCCGCAAACGCTTCCCGGAGCTGGACCTGATGCTGCGCGAGGACAAGACGCCCGCACTGCTCGAGCAACTGGCCCAGGGTCGCCTGGACTTGCTGCTGATCGCGTTCCCCTACGAAACCCCCGGCTGCGAGACGATGATGCTCTTTCGCGACGCCTACCTTTTCGCCTGCGATCGCGCCAGCCCGATGGCGGCCGTCGAGGCGGTCAGGTCGCGCGACATCCGCTCGCAATCACTGATGCTTCTCGAGCCAGGCCATTGCCTGCACAGCCACGCCCTGCCCGTCGTGGAAGCGGCGGCCAGTGCGCCGGAGGCGACCTTCTCGGCCACCAGCCTCCAGACGCTGGTGGCGATGGTGGCCGTCGGGATGGGCACCACGCTGCTGCCACAGCTGGCGGTGGACGCCGGCCTGCTCGAGGGCAGTCAGGTCGTCACCCGGCCCCTGGGCTACGAGGGCGGCAAGCGCACCATCGGCCTGGCCTGGCGCCGCAACAGCGCCCGCGCCGCCGAGTTCCGCAAGCTCGGGGAAGCCATTCAGTCCTGGGCAAACTCGAGTGGCGTGGGGGAGCCGCTGGCCGGGCTTGCGCAAAGTATTCGTAAAGGCTAAATTAGATATATCTAATCCATAGCCTGCCCGGAGTCCCAATGCAGCTGGCCCGCGCCACCCATCGGAGCCGCCCATGATCTGGCTCGCCCTCCTGGGCGCGGTCGCCATTGGTTTGTCGCTGGGCCTTTTGGGCTCCGGCGGCTCCATCCTCACCGTGCCGGTGCTGGTCTACCTGGTGGGCCAGCCCGAGAAGATTGCCATCGCCGGATCCCTGGCAATCGTCGGTGGCGTGGCCCTGGCCGGCGCCATCCCCTGGACGCTCAAGCGCGAGGTGGATTGGCGCAGCGTGGTCTGGTTCGGCATTCCCGGCATGGCCGGCACCTGGCTGGGCGCGGCGGTTTCGCCCTGGATCCCCGGGCCGGTGCAGCTGTTCCTGTTCGCGCTGGTGATGCTGATGGCGGCCTGGATGATGTTCCGGCCGGCGAAGGTGCGCCCCGAGGGCTACGTCCACGTGCCGCGCTCGCGCACCCTGATCATCCTCGACGGCCTGGGTGTGGGCGTGCTCACCGGCCTGGTCGGCGTGGGCGGTGGCTTCCTCATCCTGCCGGCGCTGGTGCTGCTGGGTGGCCTGGCGATGCACCGCGCCATCGGCACCAGCCTGTGGATCATCGCGCTCAAGTCCTTCAGCGGCTTCGCCAAGTACGTCAGCGTGCTCGGCGCCGCCGGCATGGTGCTCGATTGGCGCCTGATCGGCATTTTCACCGCGGTCGGCGCCGGCGGCAGCCTGGTCGGCCAGCAGCTCGCCGGCCGACTTCCGCAGCAGCAGCTCAAGAAGGTCTTCTCGGTGTTCCTGGTGCTGATGGGCGTCTTCATCATCATCCGCACCGCCCCCGGGATGCTGGCGGGCTGATCCGGTCGTTTCCTTTCGCACGGAGCTGGCATGGCCAATCAAGACTTCTGGGAATCACGCTACGCAGAGCCCGGCTTCGCTTACGGGGCCGAACCCAATCAATGGGTCGTTGCCTGCGAGCCGCGCCTCCCGCAGGCGGCGCGGGTCCTGTTGCCCGGCGACGGCGAGGGTCGCAACAGCGTCTACCTGGCGAAACAAGGCCATCGGGTGACATCGCTCGACATGGCGGCTGCCGGCTTGCACAAGGCGGCCGTGCTTGCACACGATGCCGGAGTAAACCTCGATCTGGTGCAGGCGGACCTGGCCAACTGGCGTCCGGAGCCAGCCGTGTATGACGCGGTGGTTCTGGTTTTCCTGCACCTGCCGCCGGCGATCAGGCAGCGCGTGCATTCGGCGATGGTCGATGCCCTCAGGCCCGGTGGCTGCCTGGTGCTCGAGGGCTTCGACCGGGCGCAACTCGGCTTGCCGAGCGGCGGCCCGCGCGATCCGGACTGGTTGTTCGACCCCGAGATGCTTCGGCTCGACTTCCGGGGGCTCGAGGCCGAGGTGCTTGGGCAGGCGGCGGTGGAGCTGGACGAAGGGCCGTTCCATCAAGGGATTGCGCGCGTAGTGCGGGGGTTCTGGCGCAAACCCATCGGGGCCGGAGGCTGACGGCGGCGGGTCGTCCCCCGCCAGTCGGGCATACTTGGCAGGTACTGGAATTCCCTCCCGGAGTGTCCTTTGCCGTCACTGATAAGCAAGCTCGCCACCACCCTCGGCCTGCCGCGCTCGAAGCGCCTGTTCGACGGCGACGATGCGATGTTCAAGCGCACCGTCCGCAAGGACCTGGTGTATGCCGAGTACGGCTGCGGCGCTTCCACCATCTGGGTGGCGCGCCATGTGGGCTGCCGCATCCTCAGCGTCGACACCGCCAAGCCCTGGGTCGAGATCGTCAGGAAGGAATGCACCGGCGTCGATGGCCTGTCCATCCACCACTGCGACCTCGGGCCCGTGGGAAAGTGGGGCCGACCAGTCAGTTACGAAAAGGCCTCAGCCTTTCCCGAGTACACCGACTGGATCTGGAACCAGGACGTGCAGCCCGACGTGGTGCTGGTGGACGGGCGTTTCCGCGTCTGCTGCTTCCTCACCAGCCTGCTGCGGGCGCGCGAGGGCACCCGCATCCTGTTCGACGACTACACCGACCGCCCGCACTACCAGGTGGTCGAGCAGTACCTGCCGCGCAGCGAAACCGATGGCCGCCAGGCCCTGTTCGTGGTGCCGGCGCGCGAAACGCTCGACCTCGACGGCATCCGCCAGGCCATCGAGCGCTTCCGCTACGTGATGGACTAGCAGCCCGCCGCGGGCCGACCCGGCACCGACGCATTCCCGTCATGCACGGGCCCTAGCCTTGCCGGTCTGCTTCCACGGAGATCGGACATGCGGCATCGGGGATGGATCGCGCTGGGCGCGTTGGTGATGGTATTGGCGGCTTGCGGCGAGGCGCCGCCGGAGCAAGCCGCCGCTGCCCCCGCGTCCGCGGCGCCAGCCGCCGCAGCGCCGTCCCTGCCCGCCGCCACCGACGAGGCGGGCCTGCGCGCCGCCGCCTCGCGCGCGCTGGCCGAGCAGCGCCTCTACGCCCCAGCCGGCGACAACGCCATCGAGCTCTACCTGGCCGTGCGCGCGCTGGCGCCGGCCGACGCCGATGTCGAGACCGCGCTGCTCGAACTGCTGCCGTACGCGGTGATCGGCAGCGAACAGGCCATCGCCCGCGGCAATTTCGACGAAGCCCGCCGCCTGCTGGACCTGGCGCAGCGCACCGACGAGGCGCTGCCCGCCCTGGCGCGCCTGCGCGAACAGCTGGTGGCCGCGCAGCAGGAAGCCGCCCAGGCCGCGGAGCGTGCGGCACGCGAGCAGGAGGAGGCTGCGCGTCGCGAGGAAGCCCAGCGCCTGGCCGCGGCGGCCACCGAAACCGCGGCGCCACCTGCGGCGGCCCCGGCCGTGCCCGCCGCTACCCAGGCCGCCGCCGCCCCAGCCACGCCTTCCGTGCCGACGGCGGCCGTGCCGGTGCCCTCACCGGCCAACGCGGCGCCTGCGGTGGCCGCCAACCCGCCACCTGCCGCCCCGCGCCCGGCCGCCACGCCACTGCCTCAGCTACTCAGCGCCCCGCAGCCGCGCTACCCGCCGCTGGCCCTGCGCCGCAGGATCGAGGGTGAGGTGGTGCTGGAACTGCGCATCGAGGCCGACGGCCGGGTCAGCGCCACCCGCGTGCTGTCGGCCAACCCGCCGGGTCTGTTCGACGAGGCCGCACAGGCCGCCGCCAGCCGCTACCGATTCGAGGCCGGGCAGGCCGCGATCACCACCCGCCAGGTCGTGCGCTTCCGTCTGCCGAAGGCCGGCTGACACCGGTGGTTGACACGCAAATGCGAATCATTATCATCAAAGCCGAGCCCCCACCCAGGACCCGGCCATGCACGACGCACGCCTCCAACCCGCCCCGACCCCGGCGCGCCCGGCGCCCGCCACCGACTTCGACAGCCGCGAGCTGATGCGCGGCACCCGCGAAGTGCTGATCCGCCACGGCGACCAGGTCTATCGCCTGCGCCACACGCGCAACGACAAGCTCATCCTGGTCAAGTGAGCGCCCACGCCGCGCAAGCTGGCTAGAATGCCGGCTGGACCAGCGGCAGGGGCGCACGTGATCCACATCGAGGGTTTGTCTTTCGGCTACCGCAAGACGCGGCTTTACGACGGCTTCCAGCTGCGGCTCGACCAGCCCGGCGTCTACGGCCTGTTCGGACGCAACGGCAGCGGCAAGTCGACCCTGCTCAAGCTGCTGGCGGGCCTGCTGTTCCCGCAGGCCGGCCGGGTGAGCGTGCAGGGCCACGAACCCCGCCATCGCGACCCGCGCCTGCTGGCGCAAGTGATGCTGGTGCCCGAGGAGTTCCATCTCCCCGACCTCAGCCCCGAGGCGCTGCGCCGCACCCATGCGGCCTTTTATCCGCGCTTTTCGCGCGAGGCCTTCGGCGAATACCTCGACGTGTTCGAACTCGAGCGCGACCGCCGCTTCGGCGAAATGAGCCTCGGCCAGAAGAAGAAAGCCGTGATGGCCTTCGCCCTGGCCAGCTTCACCCCGGTGCTGCTGCTCGACGAGCCCACCAACGGGCTCGACATCGTCGGCCGCGACCAGTTCAAGGCCATCATCGCCCGCCCCGAACACCGCGAGCGCATCGTCGTCATCAGCACCCACCAGGCGCACGACCTCGAGCGCATCCTCGGCCATGTGCTGTTCGTCGATGCCGCGAAGCTGGCGCTGTCGGCGCCGATGCCGGCGCTGGCGCGCGCGCTGAGCATGGGCGTCGCCGACGACGACGCGGCCCTGGCCGGGGTCGAGGGCCTGATCTACCACGAGCAGATGGGCACGCAGCGCCCCTACGTGGCGCGCAACCGCGGCGACGCGCCGGGCAGCGTGCATCTGGAGCTGCTTTACAAGGCGCTGAGCCTGAACAAGGCCGGCGTGCTCGACGCCATGCGCCAGGCGGAGGTGGCCCATGTTTGAGCCGGCGCGTTTCCTCCGCCTCGCGCGCGCCCAGTGGGCCGAGCAGTGGCGCAGCTGGGGTTGGTTCCTGGGCATCGGCATCATCGTGCACTTCGTGGTGCTGCTGCTCCTGCTTTTCAGCGGCGACAAGGGCTATCGCAGCTTCCACGCCGCCGCGCAGATCGGCATCTTCTACGCCGGGCTGTTCATCACCGGAACGATCTTCGCGGGGCGCTACTTCAGTGGCATGGCGCGGCGCGAATCGGCCGGCTTGCTGCTGATGCGGCCGGCGTCAGCCTTCGAGAAGTGGCTGCTGGCCCTGCTGGTGGTTGCGGTGGCGTACCCGCTGGCCTACGCCCTGGCCTTCCAGATCTGCAACCTGCCGGCCGCGCTCTACGCGGGGGCCAAGGTGGCTGCCGACATTGCCGCCGGCGCCGAGGACACCCGTCCCTACATGGCCGACTGGGGGCGCTACGAACCGGTGTTTCCCTGGCAGGTGTTCGAAAGCCGCGGGGCCTTCCTGAACGCGGTGCTGTGGCTGGGCACCCTCCAGGGCTTCGCCCTGCTGGGCAGCGTGTACTTCCGCACGATGCCCTTCCTCAAGACGATCGTCGCGGGCTTCGTGCTGATGCTCCTGCTCATTTTCGTCACGGCCATGGGCGGAGACGGTGACGTGTTCCTGTCGTGGTGGACACCCGGCATGCGCGAGAGGGCGACCGAAGGCCTGGTCCCGATACTGATCCCGCTGGCCTGGTTCGCGGTGCCCGCGCTGACCTGGCTCGCCTCGCTGTTCGCCTTGCGCGAGAGGCAGGTCGCATGATGCCGCGCACCCTGGTTTGTTTCGGCCTGGCCCTGGTCGTGCTGGTGGCGGCCCTGGTGCTGCCCGATCCGCCGCCTGCCGCGCCCGTAACGCGCGGAGTGCTCGACCTCGAAGGCATTCGCGAGGTCGAGATCCAGGCGCCCGGCGGGGTGGGCGTCGTGCTGCGCAACGACGCCACGCCCGGCTTCGAGCTGTTCGATCCTGACCAGGCAGTGACGCAGCGAAGGGACGGTGACCGACTGGTGCTGGCCTCCCCGTCGTCGGGCCAATTCGACTTGCAGGTACGGCTGCCCACGAGCGTCCGGACGCTGATCGTTCCCGGCGCGCGCATCACCTCCGCCGCAAAGACGGAAAGCCTGCAGGTGCAGACGACCGGTGCCATCTTCTGGGGCGGTGATGCGGCCGAGCTGCACATCCAGGACCTGCGCCCGGCCGTCGCCCCGGGCCAAGCCTCCGCCGAACAACCCGAATCGGTCAGCCTCGCGGCTGCGGTGGCAACCAACGAGGATTGCCTGGGTGAGTGCGGCAAGGTGGTGGCCATCGAGTCAGGCCACATCGGCAGGCTCGAAGTGGACCTGCGCCGCGGCGGGCTGGGTATCAACCTCCCCAGCCAGGTCGGCGAAGCACGCCTGCGGCTGGGCCCGAAGGCCTGGTTCACGCTCGGTCCCTCGCGCAGCCTGGACCATATCCACATCCAGCAAGATGGCACGGCGGAGCCGGACGCCGCCGCCGGGGAAAGCACCGAATGAGCCTGCTCGACTGCGTTGAAAAAACCACCGGCCCCGCACCGGCCTGGTCCATCCTCTGGCTGCATGGCCTGGGCGCCGACGGCCACGATTTCGAGCCGATCGTGCCCGAGCTGCTGCGGCCGGGCTGGCCGGCGCTGCGCTTCGTGTTCCCGCACGCGCCGGTGCGGCCGGTGACGCTCAACAACGGCCTGCCGATGCGGGCCTGGTACGACCTCAAGAACCTCGACCTCGACCAGCGCGCCGACGAAACCGGCGTGCGCCAGTCCATCGCCCAGGTCGAGGCCCTGATCGCCCGCGAGAACGAACGCGGCGTGCCCAGCGAGCGCATCGTGCTGGCCGGCTTCTCCCAGGGCGGCGCCATCGCCCTGGCCGCGGGCGTGCGCCGCGAGGCCCCGCTGGCGGCCCTGGTTGGCCTGTCCACCTACCTGCCGATGGGCTCGACCACGGCGGCCGAAGCCACGCCGCAGGGCCTGCGCACGCCGGTGTTCATGGCCCACGGCAGCCACGACCCGGTGGTGCCGGAGGGTTTCGGCGCCCGCAGCCGCGACCAGCTGCGGTCGCTGGGCGTGGCCGTGGACTGGCACACCTACCCGATGCCGCACAGCGTCTGCGCCGAGGAAGTGCGCGACCTGGCCGGCTGGCTGGGCCAGCGCTTCCAGGCCGGCTGAGCCGGCCGCCCCGGCTGGGGCATACTTCGCCCATGAAGCTCCTGATCGTCGACGACGAACCGCTGGCCAGGCAGCGCCTGGCCGCGCTGGTGTCGGAGCTCGGCGGCCACGTGGTGGCCGGCGAGGCCGGCAACGGCCGCGAGGCGGTGGAGCAGGCCGAGGCCCTGGGCGTCGACGGCGTGCTGCTGGACATCTCGATGCCGGTGATGGACGGGCTCGAGGCCGCGCACCACCTGGCCGCGCTGCGGCCGCCGCCGGCGGTCATCTTCTGCACCGCCTACGACCAGCACGCGCTGGCCGCCTTCGAAGCCGCGGCCGTCGACTACCTGGTCAAGCCCGTGCGCAAGGAGCGCCTGGCCGAGGCGCTGGAGCGCGCGCGCCGGCATCGCAGCGCACAGCAGCTGCCGGCCCTGCCCGGCGCGGCGGAGCGCCGCCGCAGCCACCTCAGCGCGCGCCTGCGCGGCAGCCTGCGGCTGATCCCGGTCGAGGACATCCGCTACCTGCAGGCCGAGGAAAAATACGTGGTCGTGCACCACGCCCGCGGCGAAGACCTGATCGAGGAGTCGCTCAAGTCGCTCGAGCTCGAATTCGCCGACCGCTTCATCCGCATCCACCGCAACTGCCTGGTCGCCGCCGACGAGTTCGCCGAGCTGCGCCGCGGCACCGACGGCCAGGTGCGGGCCATACTTCGCAACTCCGACGCCGCGCTCGAGGTCAGCCGCCGCAGCCTGCCCGCGCTTCGCGAACGACTGAAACACCTCTAGGGGGAAACATGGAACACATCCGGCTGGCCACGCGCGAGAGCGCACTCGCGCTCTGGCAGACCGAACACGTGGCCGCGCGCCTGCGCGAAGCCCACCCGGGCCTCGAGGTCGAACTGGTGCCCATGACCACGCGCGGCGACCAGGTGCTGGACCAGCCGCTGGCCGAGATCGGCGGCAAGGGCCTGTTCCTGAAGGAACTCGAGGTGGCGATGCTCGAGGGCCGCGCCGACGCCGCCGTGCACTCGCTCAAGGATGTGCCGATGGAGCTCGAGGGCCCGTTCGAGCTGGCCGCGGTGCTCGAGCGCGCCGACCCCTTCGATGCCTTCGTCTCGAACCGCTTCGCGGCGCTCGAGGAACTGCCTTTCGGCGCCCGCGTCGGTACGTCTTCGCTGCGCCGGCAGGCCCTGCTGCGCGCGCACCGTCCCGACCTCGCGCTGCTCGACCTGCGCGGCAACGTCAACACCCGCCTGGCCAAGCTCGACGCCGGCGACTACGACGCCATCGTGCTGGCCTGCGCCGGTCTCGAACGCCTGGGCCTGGGCGCGCGCATCCGCGAGCGCCTGCAGGCGCCGCGTTTCATTCCGGCGGCCGCGCAGGGCGCGGTGGCGGTGGAGATCCGCGCCGGCGACGAGGCCACGCGCGCGCTGTTCGCGCCGCTCGACCACGAGGCCACGCGCCTGTGCACCCGCGCCGAGCGCGCCATGACGCGCCTGCTCGGCGGCAGCTGCCGGGTGCCGATCGCGGCCTACGCCACGATCAGCAAGGACCGGATCTCGCTCGAGGGATTGGTGGGCGACGCGAAGTCGGGGCAGACCGTGCGCGGCTACGCCAGCGGTCCGCTGTCGGAGCCGGAGAAGCTGGGCGAGCAGGTGGCCGACATGCTGGTCGCCCGCGGCGCCGACGCGCTGTTGCCCTGAGTCGCGTCGGCCCCGTCTCCTGTAGGAGCGCCTTCAGGGTGGCTCAGTAGTACGTCATGACCAGGTGCTTCGCCTCGGCGAAGAACAGCCACCGTTCCACCAGCGCCCCCAGCAGCGACGCCAGCACCGCCAGCGCCAGCACCGGCGTGGCCGCGTCCGGGAACACCCAGGCCAGCCAGCAGCAGGCCGCCGGCAGAACGCCGAACAGCAGCACCGCGATCGCCCGCAGCTTGCGCGCATGCTTGCGCGCCAGAACGAAGCCCATCTCGGTGGTCAGGTAATTGGCTTCCGTGTGCGGCCGTTCGAACACGCTCGCCTCGCGCCCGGCCGGCAGGCCCAGGGCCGAGGCGCGCGTCACCGGCGCGCGGCGCCGGTCGATCGACCACCAGTAGGCGAGCTTGAGCAGCGCCAGCCCGGCGGCCAGCACGGCCGCCACCGCCAGCAGCTGCGACACCGCCACGCCACCGGCCAGGCGCTGGCCCAGCAGCATCAGCAGCAGCCCGCACATCAGCGCGAAGCCCAGGTACACCGGCGGCACCAGCACGTGGCGCCAGGCCGGCACCGGCCTGAGCGAGGCATAGATCATCGCCGTCGAGAACACCGTGGCCAGGGCCAGCAGCGCCGCGGCGCGGATCGCCCAGCGGGCCTCGTCCGGCAGGCCCGCGCCCGTGGCCTCGCCGCGCAGCGGCGCCGACAGCCACCAGCACAGCAGCAGCACCGGCACGTACACCGCCACCGCCAGCACGCCCTCGCGCGAAAGCCAGGAGGTGCGCCACTGGCTGAATGCGCGCCAGGCGCGCTGCGGCTTGCCCAGGTGCCCCAGCGAACTGAGCAGGCCGGCAGTGAACAGGAACGTCGCCGCGCCGATCAGGCCCAGGAACATCAGCGGCGTGCTGCCCATGAGCGCGCCCGGGCGCTCGAAGGCCAGCAGCAGCATCGTCCAGGCGAGCAGGCCGTAGCCCGCGCCGGAAAGTGTGGTGAAGAGCAGGACGGAGAAGGCCGGATGCATGTCAGCGGCTCAGGGCGCGGTCGAGCCAGCGCAGCAGGGGGTTGAGTTGCGTGGTGTCGAGCCGCTCGGCGGCGGGCGCGTCGGCTTCGCCGGACGGCCCGGCGCGGCGCGGCCGCTGCGGCAGGTAGCGATTCACCGGCGCGTAGCCCAGCTCAGGCATCAGCGGAACGCCGCCGCGTTCGGCCACCAGCCGCGAGACGTCCGAGTCGGGGTCGCCGAGGTCGCCGAAGTGCCGGGCGCGCGTCGGGCAGGCCTGCACGCAGGCCGGCTGGCGCTGCGCCTCGGGGATGGACTCGTTGTAGATGCGGTCCACGCACAGCGTGCATTTCTTCATCACACCCTCGACCGCGCTGTACTCGCGCGCGCCGTAGGGGCAGGCCCAGCTGCACAGCTTGCAGCCGATGCACTTGTCCTCGTCCACCAGCACGATGCCGTCCTCGGCGCGCTTGAAGCTGGCGCCGGTCGGGCAGACCGTGACGCAGGCCGGCGTCTCGCAGTGCAGGCAGCTGCGCGGGAAGTGCAGGGTGGTGGCGGGCTGGTCGCCGGTGGCCGCGACCTCGTAGCTGTGCACGCGGTTGAACCACACGCCGCTCGGGTCCTTGCCGTAGGGCCGCTCGTCGGTGAGCGGGCCGGCGATGCCGCCGGCGTTCCACTCCTTGCAGCTCACCGCGCAGGCGTGGCAGCCGACGCAGGTGTCGAGGTCGATCACCAGGCCGAGCTTCTTCTTTCCGGGGGCGGGCAGGGCGGTCATGTCAGAAGGGGAAGAACTTCGGGATCAGGTACACGGCCAGGCCCCAGAACAGCAGGTTGAGCGGCATGCCGATCCTGATGAAGTCCATGAAGCGGTAGTTGCCGGCGTTGTACACCATTGTGTTGGTCTGGTAGCCCACGGGCGTGGCGAAGCTGGTGGAGGCGGCGAACAGCACCGCCACGAGGAAGGGTGTCGGGCTCACGCCCAGGCTAACCGCGGTGGAAAAGGCGATCGGCGTGATCAGCACGGCGGCGGCGTTGTTGCTCATCAGCTCGGTCAGCAGCGAGGTGATCAGGTACACCGCCGCCAGCACCGCCAGCGGGCCGAGGCCGCCGACCCAGTGCACCGAGAAGTCGGCGATGCCCTGGGCCAGCCCGGACTTCTGCATCGCGATGCCCAGCGGCAGCACGCCGGCCAGCAGCACGATCACGCGCCAGTCCACGGCCTGGTAGGCCTGGTCGTTGCCGATGCAGCGCGTGGCCACCAGGGCGATGCCGCCGAGGATGGACGAGGCCACGATCGGCAGCCAGCCCAGCGCCGCCACGCCGACCGCGGCAGCCATGATGCCCACCGCCAGCAGCGCCTTGCTGCGCGGCGGCTCGGCGTCGTCGCGCTCGTTGAGCACCACCAGGTTCTGGTTCGCGCGGAAGGCGTCGACCTCGGTGCGCGGGCACAGCAGAAGCATTACGTCGCCGACGTTGAGGCTGACGTCGCGGATCTGCTCGCGCAGCACTTCGCCGCGGCGGTGCAGGGCAAGCACGGTGGCGTTGTAGTTCCACTGGAAGTCCAGCTCGCGCAGGCTGCGCCCGGCCAGGCGCGCGCCGGGCGCGACCATCACCTCCAGCAGCACCTGGGCGGCGTCGCCGTCCTCGCCGGTGAACTGGCTGTCCTGCAGCTGGAACTCCGGCTCGAGCTCGAGCTTGGCCTCGTCCTTGAGCGCCTTGAGCTTGGTCCAGTCGCCGCGCACCAGCAGCACGTCGCCCTCGCGCAGCCTCTCCGCGCGCGGCGCCCAGTGCTTCTCGGTGCCGCGCAGCAGCTCGAGCACGTAGACCTTGTGGCGCTCGGCCAGCTGCGAGGCGGAGACGGAATGGCCGATCAGCGGCGAATCCGGCATCACCCGCAGCTCGGTGATGTACTTGCCCAGCTCGTAGGTCTCGGTCAGCGGCGTCGGCGGATGGTGCGGCAGCAGCCAGCGCCGGAACAGCATCAGGTAGACGAAGCCCACGGCCATCGTGACCAGGCCCAGCGGCGCGAAGTCGAACAGCCCGAAGCCCGGGTGGCCCAGGTCCTTGGCCATCGAGTTGACCAGCAGGTTGGTCGAGGTGCCGATCAGGGTGCAGACACCGCCCATCTGCGCCGCGTAGGACATCGGGATGAGCACCTGTGAAGGCGAGCTGCGGTTCGCGGCCGTGGCCGCCAGCACCATCGGCAGGAACACCGCCACCGCCGCCGTGTTGTTGACGAAGGCCGAGATCGGCCCGACCACGACCAGGATCAGCAGCAGGAACAGCCAGGGCCTGCGCACGCGCCCGAACAGCCGGCCGATGGAGAGCAGCGCGCCGGTATGCGCCAGGCCGGCGCTGAGCACGAACATCGCCGCCACCGTGATGGTGGCCTCGCTGGAGAAACCCGACAGCGCCTCGGCCGGGTTCACCAGGCCCAGCACCAGCAGGCTGGCCAGCACCAGCATGGCCACCACGTCCACCGGCAGCTTCTCGGTGACGAACAGCGCCACCGCACCCACCAGCACCAGCAGCGTCAGGATGGCATCCATTTCCATCGTCAGCGTTTCCTGAATCCGGCGCCGTAGCGCAGCGGGGCATTGTCCGGGTTGTCGCCCAGGGGCGCGAACCGGGGCGCGACCTCGTCCACGCCCGTGGCCTTGTGGATGGCCACGCGCAGGTCGAACCAGGCGGCCTGGCCGGTCACCGGGTCGGCGTTGGCGTAGCCGCCGTCGGGCAGCTGGTCGGAGATCAGGTGGTTGAGCAGGAAGCCCTTGCTGGCTTCGGGCGCGTCCGCCGACAGCCGCCAGGCGCCGCGGCGCTTGCCGATCGCGTTCCAGGTCCAGACGGTGTCGGGCTGCACATTGCCGGCGAGCTTGCACTGCACGGTGATGCGGCCGTTGTGCGAGTCCACGTGCACCCAGTCCTCGTCGGCCAGGCCGTGCCGGGCCGCGGTGTCGGGGTGCAGGTAGAGGTAGTTGCGCGCGGTGATCTGGCGCAGCCAGGCGTTCTGCGAACCCCAGGCGTGGTACATGAAGGGCGGGCGCTGGGTGACGGCGCTGAGCGGGTACTGCTTCAGATCGAGCTGGCTGCCCTCGAAGGGCTCGTACCACAGCGGCAGCGGGTCGAAGTAGGTGGCCACGCGTTCGCGCTCGGCCTCGGGCGGCTGCACCGGGCCGTGGCCGCGGGCCGCGAGGCGGAATTTCTGCAGCGTTTCCGAATACAGCTGCAGCACCACCGGCTCGGCCCTGGCGATGAAACCCATCGAATGCGACCACTGCAGGTAGTCGCGGTTGGCCATCTTGAAGTAGCGGCCGGCGGCGGGCACCTCGGCGCTCCAGAAGCCGCCGTTGGCGCGGTAGTGCCCGAGCTGGTCCGGATTGGGCGCGCCCTTGCCGTGCTGGCTGCCGCCGCCGCGCCAGCCGGCCAGCAGGCCGACGCCGGGCGCGCGTTCGTGGTTGACGATGTAGTCGGCGTAATCGCGGTAGCGCGGCGTGCCGTCGTCCTTGAGCAGGGCCGGCAGGCCGATGCGCGCACCGAGCTCGAGCAGCACGTCCTGGAAGCCGCGCACGTCGCGGCCCTCGCGCTGCGTGGCCGCGTCGAGCACCGGGTGGCGCATGGCGTCGGCGGCGCGGTCGGCGTCGGAAATCGGCCGGTCGAGCAGCGAGATCGCGTCGAAGCGCTCGAGGTAGGTGGTGTCGGGCAGCACCAGGTCGGCGTAGGCCACCATCTCGCTGGCGTAGGCGTCCGAGTAGATGATCCTCGGGATCCGGTACTGGCCCGAGGCATCCTTGTCGGTGAGCCAGCGCATGGTCTCGGCGGTGTTCATGGCCGAGTTCCAGCTCATGTTGGCCATGAACATCAGCAGCACGTCCACCGGCTTGGGGTCGGCCGCCCAGGCGTTGCGGATGACCGTGTGCATCATGCCGTGCACGGCCAGCGGGTAGCGCCAGGAATAGGCGTGGTCGAGGCGCCGTGGCTGGCCGTCGGCGTCCACCAGCAGGTCCTCGGGGCCGTGGATGAAGCCCAGCGGCGCGGCGTCGAGCGCGCCGTTGGCCTGGCGCGCCTTGCCGGGCCGGTTCGCCGGCGGCACCGGCCGCGGGAAAGGCGGCTGGTAGCGGAAGCTGCCCGGCGTGTCGACCGCGCCCAGCAGCAGCTGCAGCAGGTGCAGCGCGCGACAGGTGTGGAAGCCGTTGGAGTGCGCGCTGATGCCGCGCATGGCGTGGAAGGCCACGCCGCGGCCGACCATGCGCTCGTGGCGTACGCCGTGCGCGTCGGTCCAGGGCTGCTCGATGACCACCGGCTCGTCGAAGGCCGCCGCGGCGATCTCCTGCGCCAGCCGGCGGATGGTGGCGGCGGGCACGCCGCAGCGTTCGGCCACGGCCTCCGGCGCGTACTTCGGGTCGAGGTAGCGCTCCGCGACGAGGTGGAACACCGGGCGCGCGCGGCGGCCGTCGGGCAGGGTGACTCCGCCGACGATGGCGGGGCGGATGCCCGTCGCATCCGCTGGCGCCGGACCCCCTGAAGGCGCTCCTGCAAGATCTCGGTTCCAGCACAGCGCGCGCCCTTCGGCGTCGCGCGCGAACAAGCCGTCGTCGGCGCCGCCCGGGTTGTCGACCACCAGCCAGTGCGCGTTGGTGTAGCGCACCAGGTAGTCGAGGTCGACGCGGTCGGCCCGGAGCAGTTCGTGGATGAGCGAGAACACCAGCAGGCCGTCGGTGCCCGGCCGGATGCCGATCCACTCGTCGGCGATCGCGCCGTAGCCGCTGCGCACCGGGTTCACCGCCACCACTTTGGCGCCGCGCTGCTTGAGGTGGCCCAGGCCCAGCTTGATCGGGTTCGAGTCGTGGTCTTCGGCCACGCCCCAGAGCACCAGGTACTTCGTGTGCTCCCAATCGGGCTCGCCGAACTCCCAGAAACTGCCGCCCAGGGTGTACAGGCCGCCGGCGGCCATGTTCACCGAGCAAAAGCCGCCGTGCGCGGCGTAGTTGATGGTGCCGTACTGCTGCGCCCACCAGCCGGTGAGAGCCTGGCTCTGGTCGCGGCCGGTGAAGAAGGCCAGGCGGTCGGGGTCGCGTTCGCGGGCCTCGCGCAGCCAGCCGGCCGCGAGTTCCAGCGCCTCGTCCCAGGAAATCTCCTCGAAACGGTTCTCGCCGCGCTCGCCGACGCGCTTCATGGGCTTGTCCAGCCGCGCCGGCGAATAGTGCTGCATGATGCCGGCCGAACCCTTGGCGCAGAGCACGCCGCGGTTGACCGGGTGGGCCGGGTTGCCCTCGATGTAGCGCACCTTGCCTTCGCGCAGGTGCACGTTGATGCCGCAGCGGCAGGCGCACATGTAACAGGTCGTCTGCCGGACCTGGTCGCCCACGGGCTGCTGCAGATTCAGGTCTGGCTCGCGCATGGCGGGCATTGTGCCAGTGGCGGGCCGGGGGCAGGAACTGCCATCCTAGGTGCCTGCCCGCGTCACCCGGAATTCCCATGGACCGCTACGAGCGCATCCTCGCCCTGCACCGCAGCCTCAAGACCGCCCGCTACCCGGTGCCGATCCGCAGCCTGATGGAGGAACTGGGCTGCTCGCGCGCCACCCTTTACCGCGACATCGCCTTCCTGCGCGATGCGCTGGGCGCGCCGGTCGAGAGCGAGGGCGAGGGCAGCATCCGCTACGAAACCAAGGAAGCCGAGCGCTTCGAGCTGCCCGGCCTGTGGCTCAACTCCGACGAGCTGCACGCGCTGCTGGCCGCCCACCAGCTGCTCGACCGCACCGGCCAGGGCGTGCTGTCGAGCGCGCTGGCGCCGCTCAAGGGCCGCATCGAATCGCTGCTGGCCCAGCAGGCCGGCGGCAAGCGCTGGCCGGTGGAGCGCGTGCGCGTGATCGCCTCCGGCGTGCGCCGGCGCGACGAGCTGGCCTTCCGGCTGGTGGCCAGCGCCGTGCTCGAGCGCCGGCAGCTGGAGTTCGACTACCTGGCGCGTTCGACCAACGAGCGCACCCACCGCAAGGTCTCGCCGCAGCGGCTCACCCATTACAAGGACAACTGGTACCTCGACGCCTTCGACCACGAGCGCGAGGCGCTGCGCAGTTTTTCGGTCGACCGCATCCAGCATGCCCGCCTGCTCGAGGCCGCCGCCCGCGACCTGCCCGACGAGGAGCTCAACCAGCACCTGGCCTCGAGCTACGGCATTTTCTCGGGCACGCCCAAGGGCACGGCCGTGATCGTGTTCTCGGCCAAGGCCGCGCGCTGGGTTTCCGACGAGCACTGGCACAGCAAGCAGGAGGGCCGCTTCCTGCCCGATGGCCGCTACGAGCTGCGCCTGCCCTACAGCAATGCCAAGGAGCTGCTGATGGACGTGCTGCGCTATGGCGCCGACGCCGAGGTGATGGAGCCGCAGGCGCTGCGCGCCCAGGCGCGCACGATGCTGCAGCTGGCGCTGTCGGCCTATGAACGCTGAATCGCCGCGCCAGGAGGTGGCGCCGGGCAAGCGCGTGGCGCTGGTGCTGGGCGCCGGCGGCGCCCGCGGCATCGCCCACGTCGGCGTCATCCAGGCCCTGGAGGCGCGCGGCTACCAGGTCGCCGGCATCGCCGGCGCCTCGATGGGTGCGCTGGTGGGCGGCATCTACGCCGCCGGCCGGCTGAAGGAGTACACCGACTGGGCCTGCGCGCTCGAGCGCACCGACGTGCTGCGCCTGCTCGACTTCGTCTATGGCTACCCGGGCCTGATCCGCGGCGAACGCGTGATCGCCGCGCTGCGCGAGCTGGTGGGCGACCACCTGATCGAGGACCTGCCGATCCCCTACACCGCGGTGGCCACCGACCTGGCCAGCCAGCGCGAGGTGTGGCTGACGCGCGGCAAGCTGTTCGACGCCATCCGCGCCTCTATCGCCATCCCGATGGTCTTCACCCCGGCGCAGTTCGAGGGCCGCGAGCTGGTGGACGGCGGCCTGCTGGCCCCAGTGCCGATCGCCGCGACGCGGCAGATGCGCGTGGACCGCGTGATCGCCGTGGACGTCAACGGCCCGGCACCCTGGGCCAACCCGGCCCTGGCGCCGCGTGCCGAAGAGGCCGAGGCCGGGCACGGCGAGGAAGAGGAGGCGCCCGAGCCGGGCGGCGATGCGCCCGATGGCCTGCGCGAACGCATGGCTTCGATCTGGGACTCGATCACTGCCTCGGTGACGCCGGCGCGTACCGGCAAGCACAAGAGCCGCGGCGTGATGGACCTGATGTCGCGCTCGCTCGACACCATGCAGGCGCACATGTCCCGCGTGCAGCTGGCCCAGGACCCGCCCGACCTGCTGATCCAGCTCTCGCGCGAATCGGCCACCTTCTACGAGTTCTGGCGCGCCCGCGAGCTGGTCGAGCGCGGCCGCGCCGCCGCCGAGAAGGCGCTCGACGCCGCCGGGCTCTGAGCCCTTACTGGAAACCCGGCTGCCCGGCCTGTTCCGGCCGCTGCGGCACGCGCAGGATGGTTTCGGGGTCGTAGCCCCAGTCGGCGAAGCGCGCGCGCAGGCGCAGGTAGAGCGCTTCGTCCATGGTCTGCTCGCGGCCGAAGATCCAGGCCAGGCGGCGCTTGGGGTGGCCGATCAGCGCCCAGGAATAATCCGGCGCCACTTCCATCACCAGCAGGTCGGCCTTCACCAGGCCACGCCAGAAGGCGATGCGCCAGTGCGCGTTGTTGCTGCCGGGCAGTACGGTGGCCACGCCGGCCATCGACTTCTCGGGCTTGTCGAACGCCTTGCGGTAGACATAGGTGTTGCTGATGCGGCCGTCCTCGCGCAGCGCGTAGACGTCGGCCGTGGCGACCTTGCCGCGCTCGGCGAAGTAGGGGACGTTGGCGATCACCCACCAGCGGCCCATGTAGCGCTCGAGGTCGACGCTGGCTTCGGTGCGGAGCGGCGGCATGTTGGTTCCTCCGGTGCTGGCGCAGCCGGCCAGCAGGGCCAGCAGCACGATGGTGGCGAGGCGGCGCATGGTCGGCTCCCGGGTTGTCGAGGCCGCCAGCCTGCGGGAAGCGCGCTGAAGGTGGCGTCAAACCGGCGTCTCGGTCCCTGAGACAGGGGCGCGGCAACCTGCCTGCAAGCCCAACGCAGGACACGCCCATGCCCCGTTTCCGCCCCGAAGCCCCCGCCGTCGATCCCGTGCTTTCGAAGCTGCTGTGGCAGGCCCTGGGCCTGGCGCTGCTGGCCGTGGTCCTGCCCCCGCTCACCTTCGGCCAGGCCCTGCTGGGCCCGGCCGCCAGCTTCTGGCTGCCGGCCTTGCCGGCCCTGGCCCTGCTCACGCTGCACCGCCGGTTCCTGGCGACGGCGTGGCGTGCGCACCTCGTCCGCGCCACGCCACGCCGCCGCCAGCGTTTTGCCGCGCGGGCGGCCCGTCCGGTCAGTCGCGCACGCCGAGCCGCTTACGCTCGAGCCGCCTGAGGAACCCGGTCATGATCCGCCGGTACAGGTCCTCGCCCAGGTAGGCGTCCTCGACGCCGGCGTCGATGCTGGGGTTGTCGTTGACCTCGATGACCACCGTGCGGTCCTTCACCACCTTCAGGTCGACGCCGTAGAGGCCGTTGCCGATGGCGTTGCTGGCGCGGGTGGCCAGGCGCACCACCTCGGACGGCGCCTCGCGCACGGGCAGGGTCTTGAAGCCGCCCGAGCGCACGGTGCCGGGCTTGGCGCCATGGTCGTAGATCTGCCAGTGCCCGCGCGACATGAAGTACTGGCAGGCATACAGCGGCTCGCCGTCGAGCACGCCGATGCGCCAGTCGAATTCGGTGGGCACGAACTCCTGGGCCAGCAGCAGCGCGGTCTGCTGGAACAGCAGCTCGGCCGCCGACTTCAGTTCTTCAGGCGTCGACACCTTGTGGATGCCGCGCGAGAAGCTGCCGTCGGGGATCTTGAGCACCAGCGGCAGGCCCAGCAGCCCGGGCAGGTCGGCGAGTTTGCGGGCGTCGTCGCGGAACACGATCTCGGTGCGCGGCGTCGGCAGCTTGCGGCTGCGCAGGCGGTCGTGCAGGTAGATCTTGTTGGTGCAGCGCAGGATCGACTGCGGGTCGTCGATCACCACCATGTCCTCGCGCTCGGCGCGATGCGCGAAGCGGTAGGTGTGGTTGTCCACCGCCGTGGTCTCGCGGATGAACAGGCCGTCGTACTCGGCCAGCCGCGTGAAGTCGCGCTTTCCGATCGGGTCGACCTCGATATCGAGTTCCTTCCCGGCCTCGATGAAGCGCTTGAGCGCCTTCTTGTTCGACGGCGGCATGGGTTCGGCCGGGTCCTGCAGCATGGCCAGGTCGTAGCGGTACTTGCGCCGCGCCCGCGGCTTGCGCCAGAGCTTCTTGCTGAAGGCGTCGAGCGCGTCGGCGAAGGCGGTTTCCTGGTCGTCGGTGAGCGTGTGCAGGCTGGCCGGCTTGATCGCGGCGATCTGCCACACCCGCTGGCGCTCGAACTCGATGCGCAGCACCGGGCAGGGGAAGGTTTCGAACACCTGCTGGGCCAGGTCCTCGAGCGGCGTGTAATGGGTGCGCCCGAAATACACCAGCAGGCCGAAGTCGCTGGCGTCGCGCGAACCCTCGGGCAGGAACTTGCCCAGCCGGGCGTTGAGGTCCTCGATGTCCAGGCCGTAGAGCGAGCGCCGGCGCAGGTCGTTGATGGTGCGCACGCTCGGGATCACCTTGTGCCCGCGCGCCTCGGCCAGCAGCGACACGTAGTAGCCCGTGCCCATGTACTTGTAGCTGCGGCACAGGTTGATCACCTGGGTGCGCTCGCCCTCGGCGCCCACGTCGCCGCGCAGGTAGTCGGCGGCGGCCACCACGTTGTCCGACGGATAAAAAGCGCCCCAGTCGGCGGGCTTCTCAACGACGATGACGAGGCGGCTCATGGCGGCGGGGCGGGGGCGATGGCGCGAAGCATGAGCCTTCCCCGCCGGCTTGGATAGACTGCCGCCATGCCAAGCCCCGCGCGCCTGCGAGACGCCCGTCCAGACGACCTTCCGGCCCTGCTGGCGCTGGAGGCCGGCTTCCCCGGCGACCGGCTTTCCGCGCGGCAGTTCCGCCACCACCTGGGCAACCCGCGGGCGCGGCTCCGGGTCGCGGCGGCGGGTGGGCGCCTGCTCGGTTACCACCTGGTGCTGCTGCGCCAGGGCAGCGCCTGGGCCCGCCTGTACTCGATCGCCGTCGACCCGGCCGCGCGCGGCCAGGGCCTGGGCCGTCGCCTGCTGGCCGACGCCGGGCGCCAGGCCGCTGCCGCCGGCCGCACGGGCCTGCGCCTCGAGGTCCGCCAGGACAACCGCGCCGCCGCGGCCCTGTACGAGGCCGCCGGCTACCACCGCGTCGCCGCCCTTCCGGCCTACTACGAGGACGGCGCCCCCGGCTGGCGCTACGCCAGGACCATGACCAAAGGCCTACGGAAGCTTAACGAGCGGCCGTGCTAGCGTCGGTGGCTTGTGCCACTTATCGGGGAAACCTCCATGCGTCCCACCGCCCTGGCCTGGCTCGTCGCCGGCGCCCTTTCCGCCACTGCACCCGCGTTTGCCACCGAACCCGCCGCGATGAACGAAGATCCCTATCTCTGGCTCGAGGACGTCGAAGGCGAGAAGGCCCTGGACTGGGTGCGCGCGCGCAACGCCGTGTCCACGGAGAAGCTGGGCGGCGACCCGCGCTTCGAGCAGGTGCGCGCGGACCTGCTGGAGATCCTCGACTCCAACGCCCGCATCCCCTACGTGGGCAAGATGGGCGGCTACTACTACAACTTCTGGCGCGACAAGCTCAATCCGCAGGGCGTCTGGCGCCGCACCACGCTCGAGGAGTACCGCAAGGACGAGCCGAAGTGGGAGGTGCTGCTCGACATCGACGCGCTCGGCAAGGCCGAGGGCGTGAACTGGGTCTGGGCCGGCGCCGACTGCCTGCGCCCCGACTACGACCGCTGCCTGATCGACCTCAGCCGCGGCGGCGCCGACGCCACCGTCACCCGCGAGTTCGACGTCTCCGACAAGGCCTTCGTCGAGGGCGGCTTCAGCCGGCCCGAGGCCAAGGGCCAGGTGAACTGGATCGACATCGACACCGTCTACGTGAGCACCGACTTCGGCGACGGCTCGATGACCGACTCGGGCTACCCGCGCATCGCCAAGGAGTGGAAGCGCGGCACGCCGCTGTCCGAGGCCCGCACGATCTTCGAAGGCCAGGCCAGCGACATCTCGGTCGGCGCCTACCGCGACGACACCCCGGGCTGGGAGCGTGACTTCGTCTACCGCGGCCTGACCTTCTACACCAACGAGCTCTACCTGCGCGGCGAGGGCGACAAGCTCACCAAGCTCGACCTGCCCGACGGCGCCCAGAAGGGCGTTTTCCGCGAGTGGCTGAGCGTCGAGCTGCGCCAGCCTTGGGCGGTCGGCGGCAAGGAGCACCCGGCCGGTTCGCTGCTGGCGATCAAACTCGACGCCTTCATGGCCGGCAGCCGCGACTTCGACGTGCTGTTCGAGCCCACCGACAACACCTCGCTGGCCAGCGCCGGCGCCACCAGGGACTACTACTTCATCAACGTCCTCGAGGACGTCAAGAACCGCATCTACGTACTCACCCCGGGCGAAGACGGCTGGAAGAAGGAGCCGCTGGTGGGTGCGCCGCAGTTCGGCACCGTGGGCATCAGCGCGGTGGACGCGGATGAGTCCAACGCCTACTTCATGACCGTGGCCGACTACCTCACCCCGACCTCGCTGCTGATGGGCGAGATCGGCAAGCAGCCCGAGGTGCTCAAGCAGCTGCCGGCCTTCTTCGACGCCTCGCCGTACCGCATCGAACAGCACTTCGCCACCAGCAAGGACGGCACCCGCGTGCCGTACTTCATGGTCTCGCGCAAGGACCTCAAGCTCGACGGCGACAACCCGACCCTGCTCTATGGCTACGGCGGCTTCGAGGTTTCGATGACCCCGGGCTATTCCGCGGGCGTGGGCAAGGCCTGGCTGGCCGACGGCGGCGTCTACGTGGTGGCCAACATCCGCGGCGGCGGCGAGTACGGCCCGCGCTGGCACCAGGCCGCGCTCAAGGCCAACCGCAACAAGGCCTACGAAGATTTCGCGGCGGTGGCCGAGGACCTCATCGCCCGCAAGGTCACGCAGCCCAAGCGCCTGGGCATCCAGGGCGGCAGCAACGGCGGCCTGCTGATGGGCAACATGACGGTGATGTACCCGCAGCTGTTCGGCGCCGTGGTCTGCCAGGTGCCGCTGCTGGACATGAAGCGCTACCACCTGCTGCTGGCGGGCGCGTCCTGGATGGCCGAGTACGGCGACCCGGACAAGCCGGAAGAGTGGGAGTTCCTGCGCAAGTACTCGCCGTACCAGAACGTCGCCAGGGACGTGGACTACCCGCCGGTGCTGTTCACCACCTCCACCCGCGACGACCGCGTCCATCCGGGCCACGCCCGCAAGATGATGGCGCTGATGGAAGCGCAGGGCCACGACGTCACCTACTACGAGAACATCGAGGGTGGCCACGGCGGCGCCGCCAACAACGCCCAGTCGGCCACCATGGGCGCGCTGGCCTACACCTTCCTCAAGCAGAAGCTCTTCGAGGGCAAGTGACATGAAACTCCGCCTGCTTCCCATCGCCGCGGCCTTCCTGGCCGCCTCGCTGGCCGGCTGCGCCAGCACGCCGCCGCCGCAGCCGGCCGCGCCGGAGCCGACCCTCGCGCTCGGCGAGCTCGCAGGCGCCCCGGTGGCGCAGCCGCGCCCGTTCCTGGTCACCGCGCCGCACGGCGCGGCGCGCCAGGACGAGTACTACTGGCTGCGCGACGACACCCGCAAGGACCCGGACGTGCTGTCCTACCTCAACGCCGAGAACGCCTACACCGACAAGGTGCTGGCGCCGCTCGAAGGCCTGGAGGAAACGCTCTACCAGGAGCTGGTGGGCCGGGTGAAGCAGGACGACTCGAGCGTTCCCTACATCGAGGACGGCTACTGGTACTACACGCGCTACGAGACCGGGAAGGAGTACCCGATCCACGCCCGCCGCCAGGGCACGATGGACGCGCCCGAGCAGGTGCTGTTCGACGTGAACCAGATGGCCGAGGGCAAGAACTTCTTCCAGCTCGGCAACTACGAGGTGAGCCCGGATGGCCGGCTCGCGGCCTTCGCCTCCGATGAAGTGGGCCGCCGCCAGATGGTCATCCAGGTCAAGGACCTGGCCACGGGCGAGGTGCTGGCCGATCGCATCACCGGCGCCGCGGCCGCGCTGATGTGGGGCAACGACAACCGCACGCTCTACTACATCGAGAACGACCCGACCACGCTGCTGGGCAAGCGCGTCAGGCGCCACGTGCTGGGCACGCCGGCGTCGGCCGACCGGGTGGTCTACGAGGAGGCCGACGACACCTTCTACATGGGCATCGGCCGCACCCGCTCCGACCAGTACCTGTGCATCGGCGTCGAGAGCACGGTGTCGTCGGAACTGCGCTGCACCGAGGCCGATGCGCCGGGCGAGTTCAGGGTGCTGGCGCCGCGCCAGCGCGACTTCGAATATTCGGCCGACCACCTCAACGGCCGCTGGGTGATCAGCACCAACTGGGACGCCACCAACTTCCGCGTCATGACCCTGGCCGACGGCCAGGCCTGGGGCGATCGCGGGCTCTGGAAGGAGATGATCCCGCACTCGCAGGACGTGCTGATCTCGGGCGTCACCCTGTTCAACGATTTCATCGCCGTGTCCGAGCGAAGCGGCGGCCTGCAGCGCATCCGCATCCGCGACTGGGACGGCAGGCGCGACGAGTTCGTCAAGGCCGACGAGAGCGCGTACGCGATGGGCATGTCGGTGAACGCCGAGCCGGGCACCGACTGGCTGCGCTACACCTACACCTCGCTGACCACGCCGGCGACCACCTACGAGCTCGACACCCGCACCGGCGAGCGCCGCATGCTCAAGGAGCAGCCGGTGCTGGGCGGCTTCGACAAGGCCAACTACGTCACCGAGCGCCTGTGGGCCACGGCCCGCGACGGCACGAAGGTGCCGGTGTCGGTGCTCTACCGCAAGGGCTTCGTGAAGGACGGCACGGCGGCGCTGTACCAGTACAGCTACGGCTCCTACGGCAGCAGCAGCGACCCGGGCTTCAACGCCAACGTCATCAGCCTGGTCGACCGCGGCGCGGTCTACGCCGTGGCGCACATCCGCGGCGGGCAGGAGATGGGCCGGCAGTGGTACGAGGACGGCAAGCTGCTCAACAAGGTCAACACCTTCACCGACTTCATCGACGTCACCGACTTCCTGGTGGCGGAAGGTTACGCCGCCGAGGGCCGCGTGGCGGCGATGGGCGGCAGCGCCGGCGGCCTGCTGATGGGCGCGGTGGCGAACATGGCGCCCGACCGCTACGCCGCCATCGTTGCGCACGTGCCCTTCGTGGACGTGGTGACGACGATGCTCGACGAGTCGATCCCGCTCACCACCAACGAGTTCGACGAGTGGGGCAATCCCAAGGACCCGGTGTACTACGAGTACATGCTGTCCTACTCGCCCTACGACCAGGTGAGCGCCCAGGCCTACCCGCCGCTGCTGGTGACCACCGGCCTGTGGGACAGCCAGGTGCAGTACTTCGAGCCGGCCAAGTGGGTTACCCGCCTGCGCGCCACCAAGACCGACGCCAACCCGCTGCTGCTGCGCACCAACATGGAAGCCGGCCACGGCGGCAGGTCGGGTCGTTTCCAGCGCTACCGCGAGCGCGCCGAAGAGTACGCCTTCGTCCTGCACCACCTCGGCCTTCGCTGAAGCCAAAGAAAGGGGGTCAGGTTCACTTTCCCATGGGAAAGTGAACCTGACCCCCTTTCCTGTTCCTCACCACCCGGCCTGCTGGAGCAGCAGTTCGGTGCGGGGATCGGCGGGGGTGGCGACGAGGCCGCCCTGGGGGTTGAGGGAGACGGTGAAGCGGGCACCGTCGATCATCGGCAGGTAGGCGGCGCTGCCCCAGCGCGCGTCGGCGATCGGCAGGCCCGCCAGCCACTGCTGGCGGAACTCCCAGAAGTCCCAGCCTTCGCGCAGGTCGTGCACGCTGCGCTCGGCGCTGTGCTCCTGCGCCGGCTCGGCATAACGGCCCGACAGCCGCTCGAAGCGATAGACCGGGGCCAGCCCGGACAGCTGGGCCGGCAGGGTCCAGCGGATCACGCGGGCATCGAGCTGCCACTGGTCGCCGCGCAGTTCCAGCACCCGTGGCGGCGCGTCGCCCAGCACCAGGGTTGCTTCGAAATGCTGGCTGCCCAGCTGGCGCAGCTCGATCGAGGCCACCGGCACATCGGCCACCAGCCAGTGGTACTGCCTGAGCAGCACGCCGGTGCCGGCGATCAGCAGGGCCAGCGACAGCAGCAGCGCCCCCAGGGCCCGCCCGGTCCAGCCACGGCGCGGCTGCGGGCGCAGCGTGCGCTTGCGCCGCCGGGGCAGCCAGGGCAGCAGCCCGGCCGCGGCCAGCGCCAGCGCAACGGCGAACAATCCGCCCGAAAGCGTCATCCCGACCTCCATTCGCTGTGGTCCTGCCCCGGACTATACTCGCCGCATGAAAACCTCTCGTGTGCTGATGCTCTTGCTCGCCGTGTTCCTGGCCGCCGCCTGCGGCAACAAGGGCGACCTCGTGCGTCCTGGCCAGGCCGGGGTCGCCGCCGCGCCATGAGCGCCGGCAGGGCCCTGCGCTTTTCCAAGATGCACGGCGCGGGCAACGACTTCGTCGTGCTCGACCTGCGCGGCGGCCGCGACGCGCCCGGGCCGGCGCTGGCACGCAGGCTGGCCGACCGCCATGCCGGCGTCGGCTGCGACCAGCTGCTGACCATCGAGGACAGCGCCTTCCCCGACTGCCTGGCCCGCTACCGCATCTGGAACGCCGACGGCACGCCGGCCAGCCAGTGCGGCAACGGCGCCCGCTGCGTCGCCGCCTGGCTGCGTCGCGAGGGCGTGGCCATGTCGCCGCGCTTCCGCCTCGACAGCCCGGCCGGCCCGGTGCAGGCCGAAGCCTTGGGCGCCGGCCGCTATGCGATCGACATGGGGCCCCCGCGCCTGGCGCCGGCCGCCATTCCCTTCCGCGCCGAAGCCGAAGCCGTCGAATACCGCCTGCCGCTGGACGGCGGCGAAGTGGCCTTCGGCGCGGTCTCGATGGGCAACCCGCACGCGGTCATCGAAGTCGCTGACGTCGCCGCCGCGCCCGTGGCCCGCCTGGGTCCCGCGCTGCAGGCCCGGCCGGAATTCCCCGAGGGCGTGAACGTCGGCTTCGCCCAGGTGCTGGCGCCCGACCGCATCCGCCTGCGCGTGTTCGAGCGCGGCGCCGGCGAAACCCTGGCCTGCGGCAGTGGCGCCTGCGCCGCCGTGGTGGCGCTGGTGCGCCGGGGCCGCCTGGCCCGACACGCCTTCGTCGAGCTGCCCGGCGGCACGCTCGAGATCACCTGGCCCGCCGACGACGCCTCCGTCGTCATGGCCGGCCCCACCGCCTTCGTGTTCGAGGGCGAACTGCTGTTGGAGCAACCCGAATGATGGACGACAAGACCGAGCGCCTCGGCGCCCACGAAGTCGCGGCCTTCCTGCGCCGCCACCCGAAGTTCCTGGCCCAGTTCCCGGACCTGGCGGTGTCGCTGGTGGTGCCGAAGGAAGAAGGGCAGGCCGCGTCGCTGGCCAGCTACCAGCTCGACGTGCTGCGCGACAAGAACCGCGAGCTCACCCGGCGCCTGAACGAGCTGTTCGCCAACGCCCAGGAAAACGAGCGCCTCACGGTGCGCACCCACCAGCTGGGGCTGGCGCTGATGCGCGCCAATGGTCCGGCCGAAACCCTGCAGACCATGGTGGCGGTGCTGGGCGAAGACTTCCGCGGCGAGCTGGTGCGGGTGGTGCTGTTCGAGCCGGTGCCGGGCCTGGAAGCCGACTGGCTGCAGGTGGTGCCGGCTGCCGACGCGGCGCTCAGGCCGTTCAAGGATTTCCTGGCCGCCGGCGAACCGCTCACCGGCCGCCTCAACCAGGACAAGCTGTCCCTGCTGTTCGGCGAGCGCGCCGGCGACGCCGCCTCGGCGGTGCTGCTGCCGCTGCCGGGCCTGGGCATGCTGGCCGTTGGCAGCTCCGACGCCAACCGCTTCTTCCCGGGCATGGGCACGCTGTTCCTGCGGCTGATGGCCGAGTCGCTGGTCACCGCCCTGGGCCGGCGCCCGCGCGACTGAGCATGGCCGGCGAACCGACGCTGCAGCCGGAGGTCGACGCCTTCCTGGCGTGGCTGGCGGTCGAGCGCCGGATGTCGCCGCACACGCTGTCGGCCTACCGCCGCGACCTGGCCGACCTGGCCGGCTGGATGCGCGACGGCGGCCTCGACGACTGGTCGCGCCTGCGCCAGGAAGCGCTGCGCACCTACGTGGCCGGCGCGCACCGGCGCGGGCTGTCGGGCAAGAGCCTGCAGCGGCGCCTGTCGGCGATCCGCAGCTTCTACGGCTGGCTGGGCCGCGAACGCGGCAGCGAACTCAACCCGGCGCTCGGCCTGCGCGCGCCCAAGGCGCCGCGCAAGCTGCCGCAGGTGCTCGACGCCGACGAGGCCGCGCGCCTGGTCGAAGTCCCCACCGAGGCGCCGCTGGGCCTGCGCGACCGGGCCATGCTCGAGCTGTTCTATTCCTCGGGCCTGCGCCTGAGCGAGCTGTGCGGCCTGCGCTGGCGCGCGCTCGACCTGGCCGAGGGCCTGGTGACGGTGGTGGGCAAGGGTGGCAAGACCCGCCTGGTGCCGGTGGGCAGCCACGCGCGCGCCGCGCTCGAGGCCTGGCGCGAGGAGAGCAAACCCCCGGCCGATGCGCCCGTGTTCCCGGGCCGCGCCGGCGGGCCAATCAGCCCGCGCACGGTGCAGGCCCGCCTGCGCGAACTGGCCCTGCGCCAGGGCCTGTTCAAGCGCGTGCACCCGCACCTGCTGCGCCACAGCTTCGCCAGCCACGTGCTCGAGTCCAGCGGCGACCTGCGCGGCGTGCAGGAGCTGCTCGGCCACGCCGACATCGCCACCACCCAGATCTACACCCACCTCGACTTCCAGCACCTGGCCAAGGTCTACGACGCCGCCCATCCCCGCGCCCGGCGCAAGAAGTAGCTGCTATTCCTTGGCCCTTCGGCCGGATGGCATGGAGGGAGGCGGCGGCGCCACCGACCAATCCAACCGGCCGGAGGGCCGACGGAACCCCCGCGGCTTGTAAGCTGGCCGGGCGGCCCCATTTCGGTAATTCAGCCTCCCGGGAATGCCCATGGACCCCAACGTATTCCACGCCACCACCATCCTGTCGGTCCGCCGCAACGGCAAGGTCGTCGTCGCCGGCGACGGCCAGGTGACCCTTGGCCACACCGTGATGAAAGGCAACGCCCGCAAGGTGCGCAAGCTGGCCGGCGGCAAGGTGATCGCCGGTTTCGCCGGCGCCGCGGCCGACGCCTTCACGCTGCAGGAACTGTTCGAAGCCACGCTCGAGCGGCACGGTGGCCAGCTCGTGCGCGCCGCCGTCGAGATGGCGCGTGAATGGCGCACCGACCGCCGCTTCGGCAAGCTCGAGGCCCTGCTGGCGGTGGCCGACGCCGAAACCTCGCTGGTCATCTCCGGCACCGGCGACGTGATCGAGCCCGAGGACGGCATCATCGCGATCGGCTCCGGCGGCCCCTACGCCCTGGCCGCGGCGCGCGCCCTCATGCAGCACAGCGAGCTCGACGCCCGCGCCATCGCCGAGGCGGCGCTCAACGTCGCCGGCGACATCTGCATTTACACGAACCGAAACCTCGTCATCGAGGAACTGTGATGTCCGAACTGACCCCCCGCGAAATAGTCGGCGAACTCGACCGCTACATCATCGGCCAGGCGGGCGCCAAGCGCGCCGTGGCCATCGCGCTGCGCAACCGCTGGCGGCGCATGCAGCTCGATCCCTCGCTGCGCGACGAGGTGATGCCCAAGAACATCCTGATGATCGGCCCCACCGGCGTCGGCAAGACCGAGATCGCCCGGCGCCTGGCGGCGCTTGCGAACGCGCCGTTCGTGAAGGTCGAGGCCACGCGCTTCACCGAGGTCGGCTACGTCGGCAAGGACGTCGAGCAGATCATCCGCGACCTCGCCGACGGCGCGGTGAAGATGTTCCGCGAGCAGGCCAAGCAGCGCGTGCGCACCCAGGCCGAGGAGCGCGCGGAGGACCGCATGCTCGACGTCCTGCTGCCACGCCGCCGCGGCCCCGGCTTCGCCATCGAGGTCGGTGCCGACGGCGAGAACGAGACCCGCAACAAGCTGCGCCGCCAACTGCGCGCCGGCGACTTCGACGATCGCGAGATCGAACTCGAGCTGGCGCCGCCGATGGCCGGCGGCATGGACATCATGACCCCGCCGGGCATGGAGGAAATGGGCCAGCAGCTGCGCCATATGTTCCAGAGCCTCGGCGGCGGCAAGTCGCAGAAGCGCACGCTGACCATCAGGGCGGCGCGTCCGATGCTGATCGAGGAGGAGGCCGCCAAGCTGGTCAACGAGGAGGAGATCCGCGCCCAGGCCGTGGCGGCCTGCGAGCAGAACGGCATCGTCTTCATCGACGAGATCGACAAGGTCGCGCGCCGACAGGACGTGCAGGGCGGCGACGTGAGCCGCGAGGGCGTGCAGCGCGACCTGCTGCCGCTGGTCGAGGGCAGTACGGTCAGCACCAAGTACGGCACCATCAAGACCGACCACATCCTGTTCATCGCCTCGGGCGCCTTCCACCTGGCCAAGCCGTCCGACCTGATCCCGGAGCTGCAGGGCCGCTTCCCGATCCGCGTCGAGCTGGGTGCGCTCAGCCGCGAGGACTTCAAGCGCATCCTGACCGAGCCCAAGAACGCGCTGGTGCGCCAGTACATGGCGCTGCTGGCCACCGAGGGCGTGAACATCGGCTTCGACGAAAGCGCCATCGACCGGCTCGCCGAGATCGCCTTCCTGGTCAACGAGCGGCAGGAGAACATCGGCGCCCGGCGCCTGCACACCGTGCTCGAGAAGCTGCTCGAGAAGCTCAGCTTCGAGGCCCCCGACAAGGGCGGCCTGTCGCTGATGATCGACCGCGCCATGGTCGACGGGCAGCTCGGCGACGCGGTACAGGACCCGGACCTGAGCCGGTACATCCTGTGAGCCTGCGCCCGACCGACCTGGTCTTGCACCGCGCCTCGCACGCGCTCGAAGTGGCTTTCGAGGACGGCCGGCGCTTCCGGCTGCCCTGCGAGTACCTGCGGGTCGAGTCGCCCAGCGCCGAGGTGCAGGGCCACGGCCCGGGCCAGAAGGTGCTGGTGGCCGGCAAGCGCGACGTGAACATCCGCGCCATCGAGCCGGTCGGCAACTACGCCGTGCTGCTGCGCTTCGACGATGGCCACGAGAGCGGCCTGTTCAGCTGGAACCTGCTGGCGACCCTGGGCGAGGAGTACGAAACGCGCTGGGCCGCCTACCTGGCCGCCCTCGAGGCCGCCGGCCTGGCCCGCTGACCTCCGGCAAGGACTGGATTCAGCCCAGCAGCTCCAGAAGACGTTCCGTCGGCCGCCCGATCACCGCCCGGTCACCCACTTCCAGCACCGGTCGCTCGATCAGCCGCGGGTGCGCGGCCAGCAGGGCCGCCCATTCGTCCGCCGTACGGTGGTCGTCGGCCGCCAGGCCCAGGGCCCGGGCCTCGTCCTCCTTGAACCGCACCAGCTGGCGCGGGTCCCCGCCCAGCCGGGCCAGCAGGGCGGCGACCGCGGCCGGGGAGGGCGGCTGGCCCAGGTAATCGACCACCTCGGCCACCACGCCGCGCCCACGCAGCAGTTCCATGGCCTCGCGCGACTTGCTGCAGCGCGGGTTGTGCCAGATTCGTATCGGTTCCATCGGCCAATTATACTTGCCCGATGGACGACAAGGCCCCGCAGGACACCACCCACTTCGGCTTTCGCGACGTGCCGGTGGCCGAGAAGAAGAAGCTCGTCGGCGAGGTCTTCAGTTCGGTCGCGCGCCAGTACGACCTGATGAACGACCTGATGTCGCTCGGCATCCACCGGGTGTGGAAGCGCTACTTCGTCGGCACCTCGGGCGTGAAGCGCGGCGACCGGGTGCTCGACCTGGCCGGCGGCACCGGCGACATCGCCGCCCTGCTGCACGAGCGCGTCGGCGAGACCGGTTCGGTGGTGCTCGGCGACATCAATGCGCAGATGCTCGGCGTCGGCCGCGACCGGCTCACCGACCGCGGCCTGGTCCGCGGCCTCGAGTACGTGCAGCTCAACGCCGAGGCCCTGCCGTTCCCCGACGCCAGCTTCGACCTGGTCACCATCGCCTTCGGCCTGCGCAACGTCACCGACAAGGCCAAGGCGCTGGGCGAGATGCACCGCGTGCTCAGGGTCGGCGGCCGCGCGCTGGTGCTGGAGTTCTCCGAGGTCAAGCCGGCGTGGTTCCGTCCGGTCTACGACTTCCACTCCTTCCAGGTGCTGCCGCGCCTGGGCAAGCTGTTCGCCAACGACGCCGGCAGCTACCAGTACCTGGCCGAGTCGATCCGCAAGCACCCGCCGCAGGACGAGCTCAAGGCCATGATGGAAACCGCCGGCTTCGGCCGCTGCGACTACCGCAACCTCAGCGCCGGCATCTGCGCCATCCACTCCGGCTACAAGCTGTAGGAGCGCCGGGAGGCGCTCCTTCGGGGTGGCTCAGTCGGCGCGCACGCGCCAGGCCTCGGAGAGCGAGATCAGGCCTTCCCGGGCCAGGCTCACCGCGGCCTGGGTCAGCGGCACCATGCCGTCCTCGATGGCGGCGGCGTGGATCTGGTCGGCCTCGGCGCCGGGCACGATCAGCGACTGGATGCGCGGCGACACCACCATCAGTTCGTACACCGCCCGGCGCTTGAACACGCCCAGGCCGTCGCAGTGCGAGCAGCCGCGGCCCTTGTGGAAGACCTCGTCCGGGCGCACGCCCAGGCTGGCCCGGATATGCGGATCGACGTCCTCGACGTCCTGGCAGTGCTTGCAGGTCAGGCGCACCAGCCGCTGCGACATCACCGCCAGCAGCGACGCGCGCAGCAGGTAGGCCTCCACGCCCAGGTCGAGCAGGCGGGTGACCGTGGTGGCCGCCGTATTGGTGTGCAGGGTCGAGAGCAGCAGGTGGCCGGTGAGCGCGCTTTCGACGGCGATGCCGGCGGTCTCGTGGTCGCGGATCTCGCCGACCATGATCACGTCCGGGTCGTGGCGCAGGAAGTTGCGCATCGCGCTGGCGAAGGTGAACTGCGCCGCGCGATTGACCTGCATCTGCTGGATCTCGTCGATGTAGAACTCGACCGGGTCCTCGATGGTCAGGATGTTGATGCGCTGCTTGCGCAGCTCCAGCAGCATTGCGTAGAGCGTGGTGGACTTGCCGCAGCCGGTCGGGCCGGTGGTGAGGAACATGCCGTGGCTGCGGCTCATCACGTCTTCGATGCGGCGCCGGTCGCTCTCGCTCAGGCCCAGCTGGTCGATGTCCCAGAGACCTTCCTTGGTGTCGAGCAGTCGCACCACCACGCTTTCGCCGAACACCGCCGGCAGCACCGAGATACGCAGGTCCACCGCGCGGCCGTCGTCGAGCACGAAGGTGGTGCGGCCGTCCTGCGGCTTGCGGTGCTCGGCCAGGTTCATCGCGCCAAGCACCTTGATGCGGCTGCTCACCGCCGGGTGCAGGCTGCTCATGATCCGCCGCACCGGCACCATCTCGTCGTCGATGCGATAGAGCACGTCGGTGCCGTGCTCGCCCGGGCGCAGGTGGATGTCGGAGGCGCGCCGGGCCACGGCCTCGGCGATCAGCCCGTGCACGATGCGCACGACCGGCTTCTCGCGCGACAGGCGCTGGGCCTCCTGCTCGGTGGTCTCGGTGATGGCGCCGCTGGGGTCCACGCCCAGCTGGCGGGCGATGTCGCGGTCCTCGACCTGGTCGTAGTGGCGGGCGATGGCCTCGCGGATGTCCCGCGGGGTGGCCAGCACCGCCTGCACGCGCTGGCGGGACAGGAAGTCGAGCGTGGTCAGCGCCTCGGCGTTGCCGGGGTCCTCCATGGCCACGGCGACGTTGCCGCCGCGCACCAGCAGCGGCACGGCGCGCAGGCGGCGGGCCACCTCCGGGCGGATCAGCGCCGTCGCGGTGCCATCGGGCGGCAGGTTGGACAGGCGGGCCAGCGGCACCCCCAGCGACGCGGCCTGCCGGTAATGCGCCTCGGCGCAGTCGTCGCCCAGGGCCAGCCACTGGTCCGGTGTGAGGGTGCCGGTGTCGTGGTTCCACGCTGCGCCGGTCTGGGACAGCTCAAGCCAGCGCGCCAGGTCCTTGGCTTCGGTGATCAGGTGCGGGGACGAGGCAATCGCGGACATGGGCTTCACCTGGGTGGTCTGGGGCCAGTATGGATCAGTCGGCGCGGCGGGACTTGAGCCAGGTCACCTTTCACGCCCCCGGGCCGGGGCGGGGCGGGGCGGCTGGGATAGAATCGGGTCATCCCGACGTACGGACAACCCCATGCGCCTGACCAGCCTGCTGCTCACCCTGCTGCTGTCCCTGCCGGCCTTCGCCCAGGCCGACCGGCTCGTCGACGAGCATTCCTACGCCGACCCGTCCAGGGTCCGCATCAGCCACCTCGAGCTCGACCTGGCGGTGGACTTCGACCAGCGCCAGCTGGCCGGCACCGCCACGCTCGACCTGCAGTGGGCCGACCCGGACGCGCGCGAGCTGGTGCTCGACACCCGCGACCTGGCCATCAGCCGCGTCGAGGGCCGCAGCGGCAAGCGCAAGTGGCGCGAGCTGGAGTTCGCGCTGGCCGACGCCGACGAGCGCTTCGGCAACAAGCTCAGCATCGGCCTGCCGCGCCAGTACGCCCAGGTGCGCATCCACTACGCCACCTCGCCGGAGGCTTCGGGCCTGCAGTGGCTGGCGCCCGGCATGACCGCCGGCGGCAAGACGCCCTTCATGTTCAGCCAGTCGCAGGCCATCCACGCCCGCAGCTGGGTGCCGCTGCAGGACACGCCCTCGGTGCGCTTCACCTACACCGCGCGCATCCGCACCCCGGCCGACGTGATGGCGCTGATGAGCGCCGACAACGACCCGGCCGCCGAGCGTGACGGCGACTACCGCTTCAACATGCCGCAGGCCATCCCCAGCTACCTGATGGCCATCGCCGCCGGCGACCTGGTGTTCAAGCCGATCTCCGGCCGCGCCGGCGTCTGGGCCGAGCCGCAGACGGTGGACCGCGCGGTGAAGGAGTTCGAAGACACCGAGAAGATGATCGAGGTGACCGAGTCGCTCTACGGCCCCTACCGCTGGGAGCGCTACGACCTGCTGATCCTGCCGCCGTCCTTTCCCTTCGGCGGCATGGAGAACCCGCGCCTGAGCTTCATCACGCCCACCGTGATCGCCGGCGACAAGTCGCTGGTGTCGCTGATCGCGCACGAGCTGGCGCATTCGTGGTCGGGCAACCTGGTCACCAACGCCACCTGGAAGGACATGTGGCTCAACGAGGGCTTCACCAGCTACGTGGAGAACCGCATCGTCGAGGCGCTGTACGGCAAGGAGCGCGCCGACATGGAGTTCGTCAACAGCCGCAACGGCCTGCTCGAGGAAATGAAGCTGGTGCCGGCGCCGCAGCAGGTGCTGATGCTGCCCGCGCGCGAAGGTTCGGACCCCGAGGAAGCGCTGGGCGCGGTGGCCTACGACAAGGGCGCCTGGTTCCTGCAGTTCCTCGAGCAGCGCTTCGGCCGCGAGGCCTTCGACCCCTTCCTGCGCGCCTGGTTCGACCAGCACGCCTTCCAGAGCGCCACCAGCGAGCAGTTCCTGGCCTTCCTCGAGGCCGAACTGATGGCCACGGTCCCGGGCAAGGTGACGCGCGAGGAGGTGATGGCCTGGCTGACCGAACCCGGCATCCCGGAGTACGCCCCGCGCATCGAGTCGCCGCGGCTGGCGGCCGTCGACCAGGCCCGCGCCGACTGGCTGGGCGACCGCAAGGCCGCCCGCGAGTTGGCCACCGCGGCCTGGACCACGCAGGAATGGGTGTATTTCCTCGAAGGCCTGCCGCCCACGCTCGAGGCCGAGCGCATGGTCGAGCTCGACCAGGCCTTCCGCTTCACCGGCACCGCCAATGGCGAGCTCGCCCAGCGCTGGTATCCGCTCAGCGAGCGCAGCCAGTACTTCGAGGCGCGCCCGGCGATGTCGCTGTTCCTGCGCAAGATCGGCCGTCGCAAGCTGATCATGCCCACCTATGAAGCGCTGGCCGCCACCGACGACGGCCTGGCCTTCGCCACCCAGATCTTCGCGATGGCGCGGCCGGGCTACCACCCGATCACCACCGCCTCGGTGGAGGCCCTGCTGGCCAAGGCCCGCGCCGCGCTGGAAGCCGCGCCGCAGTGAGCCGCCGGCGCAGCGCGCGGCCCGCCTGGTGGCTGCGCGCCGGCGCCGCGGGGCTGGCCGTGGCCGGCCTCGGGGTCGCGGTGGCGCGGCCCGAATACGTGCTCGAGGCCGAATTCGCCCGCCAGCGCTGGCTGGCGGGCGCCAGTGAAACCACTTTCCAGGTCGCCGGCCATCGCTGGGCGGCCGTGCAGGCGGGCCCGGCGGACGCGCCGTTGGTGCTGCTGGTGCATGGGTTCACCGGCAGCAAGGAGAACTGGCTGCCGATGACGCGCGAACTCGCGCGCGGGCACCGCGTGCTGGCGGTGGACCTGCCCGGCTGGGGCGACAGCGAGCGGCTGGCCGGCGGCGACTACGGCCCATCGGCCCAGGCCGCGCGCCTGGCCGAGTTCATCGCCGCGCTGCCGCAGTCGCCGCAGCTGGTGGTCGGGCATTCGATGGGAGGGCAGATCGTCGGCCTGATGGCGGCGCGCAACCCCGGCATCGCGCCGCGGCTGGTGCTGATGTCGGCGGCCGGCGTGCGCTTCGACGAGAACGCTTTCGCCAGCGCCGTGCTGGCCGGCGAGAACCCGTTCCAGGTGACCAACCGCGCCGAGCTCAAGCGCTACCTGGGCATCGTGTTCGCCGAACCGCCCTTCGTGCCCTGGCCGGCCAGCGCGGCGCTGGTGAGCCGCCGGCGCGCCGACGCCGAGTTCGAGCAGCGCGTGCTCGACGGCATCGGCCGCGGCCCGGAGGCCTTCGCGCTGGAGGAGGAGCTGGGTGCGATCACCGCGCCCAGCCTGCTGCTGTGGTGCCGCGACGACCGCGTCATCGACGCCAGCGCCGCCGACGTCTTCGCCGCCGGCCTGCGCGACAGCCGCACCGTGCTGCTCAACGGTTGCGGCCACATGCCCATGATGGCCCAGCCCCGCCAGGTCGCCGACACGCTCGCCGGCTTCCTGCGCTGACCCCATTGACCAGCCCAACGCAAGGGACCGCCATGGTGCCAGGCATCGAAACCCTCCAGGACCCGGGCGCGGACCGGCCCGTGGCGTTCGCCAGGCTGGCGCCGCCGGCGCCGATGCTGCCGGCGCTGCAGGCCGAGGTCGCGGCGCTGCTCGGGCGCGAGTGGATCGCCCACGTGAACCAGCGCGACTATCGCGGTGGCTGGGACGTCCTGCCCCTGCGCTGCCAGCGCCAGCATGCGCAGGCGCATCCGGTGCTGCAGGGCTTTGCGATTGCCGGGGGCGACGAGTGGCAGGACCTGCCGGTGCTCGATCAATGCCCCGCCATCCGCGACGTGCTGGCGGGGCTGCACTGCCCGCTGCGGGCGGCGCGACTGATGCGCCTGCGTCCCGGTGCCGAGATCCTGCCGCACCGCGACCGCGACATCGAGCTGGACGACGGCCAGGCGCGGCTGCACGTTCCGGTGTTCACAAGCCCCGACGTGAGCTTCCAGGTCGCCGGGCTGCCGATGGCCATGGCGGCGGGCGAGCTGTGGTACTTCAATGCCGCGCTCGAACACGCCGTGCGCAACGACGGGCGCGACGACCGGATCCACCTCGTGGTCGACTGCCTGGCCAACACTTGGCTGCATGCGGCCATTGCCGCCGGGCAGCCGGTGTACGCCCCGGCGAACTGAGCATGGAGATCGCAAGGGCCTACCAGGCCTTGGTGGCTTCGACGGACGGTGCGCAGGACTGCCTGTCCGCGCCCGACATGGCCACCTTCCTGCAGTGCCTGCGCCGCCTGCCCGGATGGGCCGCGGCCGGCGACGCGGATTTGTTCGCCGCGCTGGAGAACGGCAACCGGCAGATGTCGGGCCTGCCGGCTTCGGCGCTGGCGGGCCGCTGGTTCCCTGCGTCCTACCGGCACGCCGACCGCAGCCTGGCCTGGTGCCTGCCCGACGGCCCGCCCACCGAGCCCTTCCTCGACGAATACCTGCAGCGCTGCCGTGCCGGCGCGCCGGCACGCAGCCTCGTGCGCCCGCGCACGCCGCTGCCGGCCCCGGGCGGGCTGGCGGTCGAGCCGGCCGGCTTCATCTTCCATCTCTCGCGCTGCGGCTCGACCCTGGTTTCCGGCGCACTGTCGGAGCTCGATGACACCGTGGTGGTGTCGGAGTCGCCCGTGCTCGGCGAGTGGGTGCTCGCCGCCGGCGACGACGAGGCGCTTCATCGCGCGCACCTGCCGGGCCTGCTGGCGCTGCATGCCGCCTGCTTCGGCCCACGCCGCCTGGTGGTGAAGTGGAACGCCTGGGACCTGTTCGCCTGGCCGGCGATCCGGCGGGTGTTTCCCGACGTGCCCTGCCTGTTGCTCCATCGCGACCCGGTCGAGATCCTGGCGTCGCATGCCCGGAGCGCGGGCCGGCACATGGCCCTTGATCCCTCGCTGGCCGCGCTGGATCCGGTGTTCGCCCCGCCGTCGGCGGGGGGCGACCTGACCGCTGCCCGCATCGCGGTGCTCGGCCGGCTGATGGAGGCGATGCTTGCCGCTGCCGCCTCGCCGGGCACGCTGGCAATCGATTACGCCCGGCTCGACGACGAGGGCCTGCGCACGGTCTGCCGCCATTTCGGGCTCGAGGCCGGTCCGGCGGCACAGGGCCGGATCGCCGCGCGTCGCGCGCGCCACTCGAAGGACCCGGCCACCCCCTACATCCCCGACGCCACGCGCAAACAGGCCTGGTTCGATCCCGCCACGCGCGACCGCATCACCCGGGCCCTCGGCCCCCTCCACGAGGAACTGGGGCTTGGCTCGGTCCTGCACCGCGATGCCGGCGAATGAAAAAGGCCGCCCGGGGGCGGCCTTTTTCCTTGCCGTGCGGCGAAGTCACTCGCCGGCGCGGGCCGCGTCGCGGGCTGCCTTGAAGGCGTTGCCCTCGACGTAGTTCGGCCAGGCTTCGCTGCCGGCCAGCTCGCGGCCGACGCCGTAGAGCGCCTGCAGGTCCTGCACGACGCCGCGCAGGTCCCACTCGGGATCGAACTCGTCGGCGGGCTTGTGGTAGGCGATGCTGCCATAGCGTGCCTGCACGTCGCGGCCGTAGTCCTTGCCCAGCTCGACGTGGTCGATGCCGCCCTTGGCATAAAGCGCCGGCACGCCGTACTTGGCGAAGCTGAAGTGGTCGGAGCGGAAGAAGAAGCCCTTCTCCACGCCGTCCTCTTCCACCAGCTCGCGGCCCTGGGCCTCGGCGATCGGACGCAGCACGTCGTCGAGCTCGCTGTTGCCCAGGCCGATCACCACGAAGTCCTTCGTCGGGCCGACCACGCTCATCGCGTCGAGGTTGACCACGGCCACGGTGTCCTTGAGCGGGATGGACGGGTTGGCGGCGTAGTACTTCGAGCCCAGCAGGCCCGACTCCTCGAGCGTGACCAGCAGGAACACGACGCTGCGCTCCGGCGCCGGATCCTGCACGGTGAAGGCCTCGGCGATCTCCAGCACGCCGGCCACGCCGGTGGCGTTGTCGATGGCGCCGTTGTAGACGTGGTCCTCGCCGTTGCCGCCGGCGGTGACCGCGTTGCCGTCGCCGCCGTGGGTGGCGCTGTGGTCGCCCAGGTGGTCCCAGTGCGCGGTGTAGACGATGGCCTCGTCCGGACGCGTGCTGCCGGGCAGCATGGCCAGGATGTTGCGCGAGCTGCTTTCCTTGATGGTCGAGTTCAGCGTGGCGCTGAAGGTGGCGTCACCGAGGCTGACCGCCTTGAAGCCGGGCTTGTTGGCGGCCGCGCGCATGGCCTCGAAGTCCAGGCCGGCGTCGGCGAACAGCTGCGTGGCGACGTCGCCGGTGAGCCAGCCCTGCATCGGCAGGCGCGGCTCCGGGTCGGCCGAGGCCGGCAGGTCGTACTGCGCGCCCGACCAGCTGTTCTTCACCACGTCCCAGCCATAGCCGGCACCGGCGTCGTCGTGCACGATCAGCGCGGCGGCGGCACCCTGGCGGGCGGCTTCCTCGAACTTGTAGGTCCAGCGGCCGTAGTAGGTCATCTTCTTGCCGGCGAACAGCGACTCGTCGCCCGCGTGGAAGCCCGGGTCGTTGACCAGCACCACCACCGTCTTGCCGGTGACGTCCAGGCCCGCGTAGTCGTTCCAGCCGGCCTCGGGCGCGTTCACGCCGTAGCCGACGAAGACCAGCTCGCTGGCGTCGATCTTCACCTCGGCTTCGGCGGTGCGGGTGCCCAGCGCCATCTGCGTGCCGAAGGCCAGCGGACGGGCCTGGCCGCCGAGCGTGATGGTCGCGCTGGAGGTGGTCTCGTCGGCGGTGGTCTCGACCATCGCCACGTCCTGGAACCAGCTGTCGCCGTTGCCGGGCTTGAGGCCCAGGCGCTGGAACTGCGCCACCAGGTAGTCGGCGGTCATCTGCTCGCCGGCGGTGCCGGGGGCGCGGCCGCCGAACTCGTCGGACGACAGCACCTTGACGTGGGCGGCGAAGTCTTCGGCCGAGATCTCGGGGCCGAAGCCGTGGTCGGCCGAGGGTGCGGCCTGGGCGGCGTCGGCCGTGGCCGACGTCTCCGGTGCCGGGCTGCAGGCCGACAGCGCAAGCGCCGCGGCCGCGAATAGCAGGGTGTGCTTCATCCGTGGGGTCTCCAGGTGAACGGAAACCCCGATTCTAGCCGCAACCGCGACGCTCCGTAGGAGCGGGCGGGTCAGTTGGAGCGGGGGGCGTCCGGGTGGTCGAGCATGCGCGGCGCGGGGCCGGTCTGCTTGCCCACCCTGGCCTGCGGGTGCACGTAGAGCTCGACCTCGCGGTCGAACAGCAGTTCGCCCTCGACCACCGTGCCGGCGCCGACCACCACGCGCGGCAGCCGTTCGCGGCCGAAGCGCCAGCCGCTCGGCTTTTCCACGCGCAGGTTGCCGCGCACGGTGCTGCCCTCGAGGATGATGTCGCCGCTGGTGGTGATGACCGAGCCGCCGACCACGGCCTTGCCGATCGAGATCTCGCCGTTGACGTTGCCGACGTCGCCACCGACGGAGGCACCGTCGGCGATGCGCATGCCGCCGTTCACCAGTTCGATGTCGTCCTCCACCTGGGCGTCCCGGCCAAGGCTGACGCCGCCGTTGACCGCATCGATGTCGCCGGCGCGGGCGCGGTCGGCCAGCTTCACGCCGCCGTTGACCGTGCTGGCGCGCCCGACCCAGGCGTCGCTGTCGACGGTGATGCCGCCGTTGACGGTGTCGGCGCGGCGCACTTTGGCGCCCTCGCGGATGGTGATGCCGCCGTTGACGGTGTCGAGCGAGCCGTACTCCTTGCCGGCTTCGGCGGTGATGCCGCCCAGGACCTTGTCGATGTTGTCTTCCGACAGCGCCGGGCCGGCCGCGAGGGCCAGCGAGACCAGCAGGGCGTGGGCGAGGGGGCGAATGCGCATGGCGTGTCTCCTTGGGTTGTCCCGGTCTGATGCAGCAGCCGGGCCGGGGGTTTAAGGCCCCGACGGGCCCACGATGCGCCGGCCCGCTACAATTCGCCCGTGCCACACGTCCCGGAGACCGCCGTGCCCGCCGCCGCCCACCGTCCCAAGCCCCTGCTGCTGCTGATCCTCGATGGCTGGGGCCACCGGGAAGACCCCGCCGACAACGCCCTGGCCCTGGCCCGGCTGCCGAACTGGCGCCGCCTGCTGGCCGACTGCCCCCACACCCTGGTGCACACCGAGGGCCGCCACGTCGGCCTGCCGGACGGCCAGATGGGCAATTCCGAGGTCGGCCACATGAACATCGGCGCCGGCCGCATCGTCTACCAGGACCTGACCCGCATCGACGCGGCCATCGAGGACGGCAGCTTCTTCGCCAACGCCGAGCTGGTCGCCGCCTGCCGGGCCGCCAAGGCCGCCGGCGGCACCCTGCACCTGTTCGGGCTGCTCTCGCCGGGCGGCGTCCACAGCCATGAGGACCACCTGTTCGCGATGGTCGAACTGGCCCGGCGCGAAGGCGTGGGCGACATCGCCGTGCACGCCTTCCTCGACGGCCGCGACATGCCGCCGCGTTCGGCCGAGCCCAGCCTCGTCCGCCTGCACGCGCTGTGCGACGAGGGCGACGTGCGCGTGGCGACGGTCATCGGCCGCTACTACGCCATGGACCGCGACAAGCGCTGGGACCGCCTCGAGCGCGCCTGGAAGGCCATCGTCGAGGCCGACGCCGACGACACCGCCTCCGACGCGATCACCGCCCTGCACGCCGCCTACGGCCGCGACGAGAACGACGAGTTCGTGCTGCCCACCGTGGTCACCGGCCACCGGCCGATGCGCGACGGCGACGCGGTGGTGTTCATGAACTTCCGCGCCGACCGCGCCCGCCAGCTCACCGCCGCCTTCGCCGATCCGGCCTTCGACGGTTTCGCCCGGCGCGTGCCGAAGCTGGGGCGTTTCGTCTGCCTCACCGAGTACGACGCGAGGCTGCCGGCGCCGGTGGCCTTCGGGCCCGAAGACCTGCGCAACACCCTGGGCGAGGTGCTGGCCGCGAACGGCCTGAGCCAGCTGCGTATCGCCGAGACCGAGAAGTACGCCCACGTCACCTTCTTCATGAGCGGTGGCAAGGAGGCCGTGGTCGCCGGCGAGGAGCGTGCGCTGATTCCCTCGCCCAAGGTCGCCACCTACGACCTTCAGCCGGAGATGAGCCTGCCCCAGCTCACCGCGCGCCTGACCGACGACATCCGCGCGCGCCGGCACGACGTCATCATCTGCAACATCGCCAACCCCGACATGGTCGGCCATAGCGGCATCCTCGACGCCGCGATCAAGGCCGCCGAGGCAGTGGACCACGCGCTCGGTGCGATCCGCGCGGCGCTGGCCGAGGTGGGCGGCGAGATGATCGTCACCGCCGACCACGGCAACCTCGAGATGATGCGCGACCCGGAAACCGGCCAGGCGCACACCTCGCACACCGTCGGGCCGGTGCCCTTCGTCTACTGCGGGCGCCGGGCCACCCTGCGCGACGGTGGCGCCCTGCGCGACATCGCGCCGACCATGCTGGCGCTGCTGGGCCTGCCCCGGCCGGCCGAGATGACCGGCCAGTCGCTGGTGTCGCTGGCTTGATCCGCGCGCTCGCGCTGGCGCTGTGCCTGGGCGCGCTGGCCGCGCCCGCCGCGGCACAGGACGCCGACCGCGCGAAGAAGGAAGCCGCCGCGCAGCAGCGCCTGGAGCAGCTGCGCCGGCAGATCCGCGACATCACCGCCGAGCAGCGCAAGCTCGAGGGCGAGCGCAGCGCCGCCACGCGCGACCTGCGCGCCGCCGATGCCCGGGTCGGCGAGGCGGTGCGCGCGCTGCGCCGCACCGAGGCCGGCATCGCCACCACCGAAACCGAGCTGGCCGGGCTGCATCGGCGCCGCGACGAACTCGAGGCCGGCCTTTCCGGCCAGCGCGAGGCCCTGGCGGCCCTGGTGCGTTCGGCCTACGCGCTGGGCCGGCACGAGCAGCTCAAGCTGCTGCTGGCCCAGGACCGCGTGGCCGACCTGAGCCGGGTGCTGGCCTACCACCGCTATTTCCAGGCCGACCGCAAGGAGCGCATCGAGGGCCTGGTCGACGAGCTGCGCGAACTGGCCGCCGTGGTCCGCCAGATCCAGGACCAGCGCGACGTGCTCGAGGCGGCGCGGGCCGCCCAGCAGGCCGACCTGGCCACGCTCGAGGCCCAGCGCGGCGAGCGCGCCGGCCTGGTGGCCACGCTCGAGGCCGGGTTCAAGGACCGCGCCGCCCGCCTGGCCGCGCTCGGCCGCGACGAGGCCGGCGTGCTCAAGCTGCTCGAGCAGCTGCGCGACGCGGTGGCCGACATCCCGCGCCAGGTCGACGACAACCGTCCCTTCGCCAGCCGCCGCGGCCAGCTTGGCCGGCCGCTGGCCGGCAGCGTGCTGGCGGCCTTCGGTGGCCGCCTGCCCGACGGCCGCGGCAGCGACGGCTGGCTGGTCGCCGGCACCGCCGGCGCCGAGGTGCGCGCCGTCGCCCCGGGCCGGGTGGCCTTCTCCGACTGGCTCAAGGGTTACGGCCTGCTCACCATCGTCGACCACGGCGACGGCTGGATGAGCCTGTACGCCTTCAACGACGCCCTGCTCAAGGACGTGGGCGACTGGGTGCGCGCCGGCGACCCGCTGGCCACGGTCGGCAGCTCCGGCGGCCAGGGCCGGCCGGCCCTGTACTTCGAGCTGCGCCGCAACGGCCAGCCCCAGGACCCCAAGCCCTGGTTCCGCCCCTGAGTGTGTGACGGCCTCCGGGCCCGACCGTCGGGCCCGAGGGCCGTCCCGCGATCTGGCGCATAATCAGGCCATGCGCGCGTTGTTGCCCCTGCTGCTGCTCCCGACCCTGGCCCTGGCCCAGGAACCCGCGCCGGTGGATGCCAGCGACCCGGTGGTGGCCGAAACCACGCCGGCCGAGGTGCCGCTGGCCGAGATCCGCCGCTATGTCTCGGTGTTCAACGCGGTCAAGGACGCCTACGTCGAGCCGGTGGACGACGAGACGCTGATGAAGGCGTCGCTGCGCGGCCTGCTGTCCGACCTCGACCCGCACAGCACCTACCTCGACAAGGAGGCGGCCGATGCCCTGGTCGCCGACACCGAGGGCGAATACGTGGGCATCGGCGTGGAAACCGAGCGCCGCCCCGACCACGCCCTGCGCGTGGTGGCCCCCATCGACGGCACGCCGGCGTACCGGGCCGGCCTGCGCGCCGGCGACGTGATCACCGCCATCGACGGCGAGCCGCTGGTGGGCAACCCTGATCCGCACCACGCCCTGCGTGGCGAGGCGGGCGCGCCGGTCACCGTCACCATCGAGCGCACCGGCGAGGCGGAGCCCTTCGACGTGGTGATCGTGCGCGAGCTCATCCGCGTCACCTCGGTCGACGGCCGCCTGCTCGAGCCGGGCTATGCCTACGTGCGCATCAGCACTTTCCAGTCCGACACCGGCCCGGCGCTGCGTCGCCAGCTGCGCGCGCTCACCGGCGACGGCAAGGCGCCGCTCGACGGCCTGGTGCTCGACCTGCGCTCCAACCCCGGCGGGCTGCTCAGCGCCGCCGTCGAGGCGGCCGACGCCCTGCTCGACGATGGCCTGATCGTGCGCACCCAGGGCCGGCTCGCCCATTCCAACGCCAGCTTCCACGCCAAGCCCGGCGACCTGCTGGCCGGGGCGCCGGTGGTGGTGTTGGTGGACACGGGCACCGCCAGCGCGGCGGAGGTGATGGCCGGCGCGCTGCGCGACCACGGCCGCGCCTCGGTGATGGGCTCGCGCACCTATGGCAAGGGCTCGGTGCAGACGGTGGTGCCGCTCGACAACGGTGACTCGATAAAGCTCACCACGGCGCGTTATTACACGCCCAGCGGCGAATCGATCCAGGCCCGGGGCATCCGACCGGACATCGTGCTGCGCGGCGCCGCCGCGCGTTCGCTGCGCGAGAGCGAACTCGCCGGCCACCTGCGCGCCGAAGGCGACGCCGAAGCGGACGACGGCGAACTGATCGAAGGCGACGCCGCGATCGGCCGCGCGCTCGAAGCGCTCAAGGCCGGCACGGCCACGGCCAAGGCCCGCCGGCGCTTCTGAAGCCTGGCGCCAGGGCCGGCGGCGTACGCGTCGGCGTCAGCGCGGCTTGGCTGGCAGCGGGAAGGGCGTGACCACCTTCTCGCCGGTGCTGGCGTCGCGGATGCTCAGCTGGCCCTTGCGGTCGACTTCCTCGACGCGGATGACGCTCTGCATCGGCAGGTGCAGCACGCGGGTGTCGGCGAACTCGTCGCGCAGGCGCTCTTCCGTGGGGTCCACGACCACGCCTTCCTTGGCATCGAACACCAGGTCCGAGACCTCGGTGAAGCCCCAGAGCGAACTGGCCGCGACGCGGCGCGCATACAGCTCGTAGACCTTGCCGGCGTTGAGGAAGGTGACCTTGTAGAGGATGCGCTGGTTCATGGGGCGCGATTATATTCGCGGCCTTACTGGCCGCGTGAACGCCGCGCCAGCGAGGGCTTGAGCGCCAGCGCGTACACCAGGCCGACGCCGAAGCCGGCCAGGTGCGCCCACCAGGCCACGGCGCCGAAGCTCGGGCCGACGAAGGTGAAGATCAGCTGCAGCATGGCCCACAGTCCGATCAGCAGCGCCGCCGGCAGCCGGATGAATTCCAGCCACAGGCCCAGCGGCACCACCACGCCCAGGCGCGCGCCGGGGAACAGCGCCAGGTAGGCGCCGATCACCGCCGACACGCCGCCGCTGGCGCCGATGATCACCCGCGACGGGTCGCCCATCAGCAGGGCCGCGGCGAGGTTGGCCAGCGCGCCGCCGGCCAGGAACAGCAGCAGGTATCGCCAGGCGCCCATCACGCGCTCGGACGGCAGGCCGAAGATCAGCAGGAACAGCAGGTTGCCGATCAGGTGCAGGGGGCCGGCGTGGATGAACAGCGCGCTGAGCAGGGTGAGCAGGCGTTCGTCGCCCAGCGCCGCGCCCCACTCGGTGACGCTGCCCGAGAGCGTGCCCCAGCGCAGCAGGGTGTCGCGCCAGGCGGCGTCGTCGGGCAGCAGCGCGATCCAGATGTAGGTGCCGACCATCAGCACGGCCAGCAGCGGCGTGGCCCAGCGCCACCGGGGCTTGCGTCGCGTCGGCAGGTTCACGAACACCGCCTAGGGCCTCGGCACCAGCAGGACGCGGCCGGACGCCTCGAGCACGATGCCGTCGCGGCGGATCTCGCGCAGCACGATGCCCTCGGCCACCATCGCGCCCTCGCCGAGGCGGCGGCCGTCGAGGATGACGAAACGCGCCGGCGCGTCGTCGGCGAAGACATGCATGGTGAGCTTCAGCGGCGGCAGCGCGGCGCGCTCGCCGGCGCCGAGGTCCGCAAGACGGGGCAGCGGCGGCTCGCCGGCCTCGCGGCCGGCCGGGGCCGCGGTCGCATCGGCGCCACTCGCGCCTGCGGGGGCCACGACCAGGT